>JAZRIH010000221.1:0-18477 GCA_045645175.1 Eubacteriales bacterium
CTTCCTTGTATCTTTGGGCAATGTACCAAAGCATTTGATGGATCGGTTCGCTATGATTCTTTCGCGCGGGGACAAACTTGCTTTTCTCACAAAATTCATTACAAATCGCGTACAATACCGCTTTCATGGCAAGAGGCGTGCGCTGTTTCTTTTGAATACAATATTCCAGATAAAATGTCTTTACATCCTCATCGCAATCAAAAACAGGGGTCAAAACATCCTTGTCCTCTGCCATGTTTGCAAAAAACGGAACATAATCTCTGGAAAACACATGAACGATCACATTGGTTTTCCCAATGCTCTCATAGGAGTGAATTTTATTCGAAAGGACCATCGCCATTTGTCCTTCCTTGGCTTCAAAGGTTTCTCCTTCCATGGTTACGTTCAACTTTCCGTTTGCCACGTAAACCAGCTCAATATCCCGATGAAAATGCGGTACATAGGAAAAATCATGGTACAACCGAATATCGTTGTTGGTAACGCCTTTGGAATTGTCAGTTTGATACAGAATCATAGCATATCTCCAAAAGATAATTTTTGTCTACTATTATATACATTATTTCTTTATTTGTCAAGAAGATTTATGTATAATATAATCAAATAGTCATACTGATCTCTCTATACTTCATAAGGAGCCTTTTATGAATCTCAGAACTCAACAGATGCGTGACGCTGTTTTGCAGGGTACGCATAAAACTCACCGCCAACCATTTTCCTGTAAGGATGAGCCTCGTTTTCGCGATCGATCTCTTCCCCTTTCTGTTCGCACCGCTCTTCGTTTTGCGGAGATCTGTGCTATGGAAACGCCCATCGTCTCCCCTGATGCGCAGATCGTTTTACAGCGAACGGTTATAAACGTCCCTGAGGTTTGCTCCGATGAAGAAATGAACACCTTCCGCGGTTCGTATTTTCTTCACGAAAGAGGCAATGTTTCCAACATCTGTCCTGATTGGGGCAGCGTCATCCGCATTGGACTAGACGGTGTACTCTCCCAAATCCAAGACAAAGAAGGCGAACTGTACACCGCTCTGCGGATCGAAATCGATGCCCTTTGCCGTCTGTGCGATCGATACCGCGAAAAAGCGCTGGAGATACAGAATGATACGGTTGCCAAGCGGCTTTCCCGACTGCCCCGTGAGGGTGCCAAATCCTTTGCAGATGCTCTGCAATTGTTCCGCATTCTCCACTTTGCTGTATGGGCAGAAGGCGAATACCATGTGATTGTCGGAAGGTTAGATCAGTATTTGTATCCCTATTTAGCGGCTGATCTTGAAAAAGGCGTTTTGACCCGTGAAGAAGCACTTACGCTGTTAGAGGAATTCTTCATCAGCTTCAACATCGACAGCGACCTCTATCCCGGTATGCAGCAAGGCGACGACGGTCAAAGCATTGTATTGGGCGGCTATGATGAACAGGGGAACGATTGTTACAATCTGCTCTCCGAATTGTGCATGACCGCCTGCGGAAACCTTTGTCTGGCAGACCCCAAGATCAATCTCCGTGTGAGCAACCGCACTCCTGCGGAGCGGTTTGTTGCCGCAACTCACCTCACCGCCAAAGGCTTGGGATTCCCTCAGTATTCCAATGACGATGTAGTGATTCCCGGATTGGTTGCCCTTGGCTATGATCCCAAAGATGCCGCCGATTATACCGTTGCCGCTTGCTGGGAATTCATTATCCCTGCCAAGGGAATGGAGATTCCCAATATTGCCGCGCTGTTCTTCCCTACCATGGTCAACCGCGCTTTGCACACTTCGCTGTTGACTTCTCCCGATTTTGATACATTTCTTTCTGCTGTTCAAAAAGAAATTACTGCAGAAGCACACAAGCTGACCGAATCGGTAAAAAATCTTTTCGTTTTGCCTGCGCCGTTTTTGTCTATGATGGAGGGAGACTGTCTCCAAAGCGGACGGGATGTATCTCTGGGAAATGTATATAACAACTACGGTATTCACGGCGTAGGTTTATCTACTGCCGTTGACTCTCTTGCCGCTATCCGTCGCTTTGTGTATGAAGAGAAGACGGTCTTGCCCTCCCGGCTGGTCGAAGCGATTGATGCCGATTATCAAGGATTCACCGATCTGCGCACCATGCTCCGCTATGCCGATTGCAAAATGGGCAACGGAAACCGCGCTGTGGATGAGCTGGCAGTGATTCTGCTGGATACCTTTGCCGATGCATTAAAGGGCATTCGCAATGAACGGGGCGGTATCTTCCGCGCGGGAACAGGATCTGCCATGTTCTATCTCCATTCCGATGAATCCTTTGCCACTCCCGACGGCAAAAACGCACACGAACCCTACGGAACCAATTATTCTCCCGGATTATATGTACGAAACAAGGGCCCCTTATCGGTCATCCGATCCTTCACCCTGCCCGATCTGTCCAAGACCCCCAACGGCGGTCCGCTGACCATGGAATTCCATGCGGACAGTTTCCTCACCGATGAAGGCATCCGATCGGTTGCCATGTTAGTAAAATCCTTCGTGGAACGGGGAGGACACCAGTTACAACTCAATGCGGTTGACGTAAATGTATTGAAGGATGCACAGATCCATCCTGAAAACTACCGCAGTCTGATCGTACGGGTTTGGGGCTGGAGCGCATATTTTGTAGAGCTTGCCAGAGAATATCAGGATCAGATCATTCAGCGTCAGGAGTTCACTCTATGAAAAGCGGCGTGATTTTCGACATCAAGGAATTGGGGCTATATGACGGAGACGGAATACGGCTGACTGTATTCCTGAAAGGTTGTCCCCTCTCCTGCGTATGGTGTCAGAATCCCGAGGGGCAGAAAATGCGCCCTGAAATATTCCGCCACGAAAGCCGATGTCAGAATTGCGGAAGATGCCGCAAAGGCTGTACTCATCCCGATTGCGCTCCGTATGGAGTCTGTCTCCACGCCTGTCCCGAAAATCTGATCGGATTATACGGCAAGGTTTACACCTCCGATGAACTGGCAGAGGAGATCAATGATTACGGCGATTTTCTAAAGTACGGCGGCGTGACCTTTTCGGGCGGAGAGCCTGCGATGCAGTCTGCATTTGTTCAGGAGGTTGCATCCAAAATTCCTTTCCCAAAAGGACTGGAAACCTGCGCTTATGCCGCAGAAAACGATTTTCTGCCGTTGGCACTTGCCATGGATGACATCTTTGTTGATCTGAAGCTGTTTGACGAAACCCAGCATCTTCGCTTCACGGGATGCTCCAACAGACCGATATTGTCCAACATCAAAGCCCTGGATGACTGTCATAAGCCCTATGTGATCCGCGTGCCTTTGATTCCCGGCATCACCGACAGCGATGAAAATCAGGATGCCATTGCCAAGTTTCTCGCAAGCTGTAAGTCCCTCTCCCGTGTGGAGTTGCTATCCTATAATCCATTCACCCCTCAGAAATACAGTCTGATGGGCAAACCATATCATCCCCCCGTTGAAATGCGTCCTCCTAATTTCCGAACCGATCTTTTCACCGCGCGCGGCATTCCCTGCCAAGGGATGCGATTAAACCGCGCAATGAACCCCAGATGAGATTGTTCATCCCCTCCCCTATTATCTAAGAAACGGAGTATACTTATGGATCATTCCACTATCCTTCCCCAAGGTCTTCAAATGAAGCTATTGGTCGGCGATGACCAAGTTCGGGAATTTTCATTGAAACAACTTTCCTATACACGCTCGCTCCCTTACGGCGCGGCAACTGTGCCCAAGGTTTTTGCCTCGGCTGAGCTGAATGGCGAGGCAATTGCGTGCACGGTTCAGCAAGCGGACAGCGTTACGGGCTGTGCCGCTATAACACTCCCCGATTACCAGCTGACCTACACCGTACAGTTCCAAGTCTTGGATGCACCGACGGTGACACTCACCCCTGCTGACGTGACCGAGGTGACTCTCGCCAACGGATTCTGGAAGGACAAGATCGATCGGTTTGCCTCTACTACCATTCACACCTCCTTCGATCATTTTGTACAGCAAGGATGTCTGAGAAATTTCGAAAAGGTGATCAGCGGAAGCGGCTTCCCCGAAAACAATCCATGGCTGGACGGTCTGCTCTTTGAAACCATCGCCGCCGCAGGTGATTTTCTGAAGGTATATGACGATCCCGTATTAAAAGCGCGGGTGGACAGCTACATCGATGTAGTATACCGCGCATCGATGTCCAGCAAAAACGGTTTCCTTTCCACCCACGCCATCCTGGAAAAGCCAGGACAATACTTTGACGATCACGGCAAGGGCGTATGGTATCACGAGTGCTACAACTTCGGCTGTATGACCGAAGCGGCAGTTCACTACTATCAGGCTACGGGTGAGATCAAGCTCCTTTATATCGCCGCCCGCTTTGCAGAATTCATCGCGGACAATTACGGATACGGCAATAAAGCTGACGGTACGCCCAAGATCAATATGGTTCCCTCCCATTCCCTTACCGAGGAAGCCTTGCTGGAATTCTACCGCTTGCTCCGTGATACCGACGGGCTTACCCAACGGCTGGAAACCTACAACAGCGAGTATCCCTTGGCGATCGATATTGCCGAATATGCCAATCTGGTGAAGTTCTGGATCGAAAACCGCGGAAACAGCCATCGTCGTGTCAACGATACCTTGTACGGCCCCTATGCGCAGGATCATCTCTATTATTTCGATCAGACCGTTGCCGCAGGACACGCTGTGCGCGCCAATCTCTTCTATACGGGCATGGCGGCGGCAGGCAGTGAATTTGGCAATCTGACCTATCTCCAAACTGCCAAAAATCTATGGACCAACATCGTCAATAAACAGATGTATATCACCGGCGGTGTGGGCGCAACCAAGACTGACGAAGCATATGCCGATGATTACGACCTGCCCAATGACGGTTACTGTGAAACCTGCGCGCAGGTTGCCATGGCATTTTTCGGCGGCTATCTTGCCGAGAAATTTGAGGATGCATCCTACGCAGACACCATTGAACGGCTGATGTACAACGGCATACTGAGCTGTGTTTCCGAAACGGGCGACCAATTCTACTACACGCAACCCCTCAACAGCGCAGGACATCAGCGTTGGGAATGGCATCATTGCGCCTGCTGTCCGCCCATGTTCCTGAAGTTCTATTCCACGCTTGCCAATTACATTTATTCTTATGATGACCGATCCATCTATGTCAATCAGTTCATCTCCAGCACCTTTTCCCGTGACGGTCTGACGCTGAAAATGGACACCGATATGCCATGGGGCGGAAAAACTGCCCTCACCCTTACCGGCGGCGATCGGCAGATTTTGATCCGCATTCCCGCATGGGCAAAGGATGGCGTATCGCTGACCGTGAACGGCACTCTGCCTTACATGACCATGCGAAACGGATATGCAGTAGTGGATGCCAAAGACGGCGATACCATCGAGCTGAACTTTGTAATGAAAGCACATCAGAATTACGCCCACGAAAAAGTGATTGCCAATCGAGGCAGAGTGGCCTACACCTACGGACCTTTGGTCTATTGTCTGGAAAGCACCGACAATCCCGATCTCCCCCACGTGACTGCTCATGAAAACAGTTTTCGGGCGATCAGGGATTCTAAGCCCGACTTCGCCTTTGAATCGGATCTGCTGGGCGGTGTGGTCACGCTATCTGCCCATGTTGTTGCCGACGGCAGGATCCATCCCGTGAAACTGATTCCCTTCTATGCCCGTGCCAACCGCGGTGCCTGCGGAGCGTATGTCTGGCTGTTGGAACAACCCTAAAGGAGCGTCTCAAATGAAATACAAATCCTTACTTTCTGTTTTTCTTGCTGGATTGATGGTCTTCCTCCCCGCCTGCAAAAGCAATCCTCCAGCCGAAACACCATCGGTTACCACAGCGCCCGAGGAGATCGTGGTGAGGCCCGCCACCAAACGCAATCCTACCAACGGTGTATTTGCTTCCTATTTCAAAGGCAAGAACTGTGACACCTTTGTAAAGGCACAAATCATTCAGCAGATCGATGACATCTTCGACAATGGAAAAGCTCCTTTCAGCGCAATGGGCAGAAGCAGTTACTCCATTCGGTATACCGGACAGATCCTCGCCCCCGAAACGGGAGAATACACCTTCTCCACCATTGCCGATGACGGCGCTGTGCTGACAATCGGCGATAAAGTTGTCATCACCGATTACGGTCCGCATCTGGCGGAAGAACACTCCGGAACCATAGAGCTTACCGCAGGGGAATATTATCCCTTTATACTGGAATATTACAACGGCGAGCTGGGCGGTTCTGTCAAGCTGTGCTGGAAAACGCCCAACGGATCGAAAAAGCTCATCACACCTGAAAATCTGTATCTCCCTGCCCACTTTGCCGATACCTACACGGTCGAAGCGAAGGACAGTGTCACCGTAACTGCCAGCCCCATCGCCTATACAGAGGGCGGTACGCTGGTCTTGGAAAAAGTAACCGATGGAAAGACTGGGCAACGCGCTGAAACGCCTTTGGCGGGAGACTCTGCCGTAACCTGCGTATTGAACGGCTTCTCTGCAGGCGACACATACCGAACTTATGTCATCAACGGAGGCAATGCAATGATTTCTGAACTTACCACCAAACGCTTTGGGATCGATCACGAAATTAAATTGGATCCCGCCACCACCACAGGAACGATCTCCGATCTGCTCATTGGCGCTTGTATGGAGGACGTAAACCACGAATTGTACGGCGGCATCTGGTCGCAGATGATCTTCGGTGAAAAATTCGCCGAGCCCTATCAAAATTCGTCTGTTTCAGGAGATTTCGATATTTCGGACGGCACTTTCGCTGCCATGGTCAAGGACGGCGCCTCTGCGCTGAAAGTCGAACGAGGCAATAACGGTCCCAAACTGACATTCCATAACACCGACTCTACCAGCGGAAGCGCATCCATGGAAATGCTTCTGGAAGGCGACGGACCCGTCGGATTCTTGGTGAAGGCATCCGATCTCCGTCCCGGCGCCGACAGCTTCAACGGCTACGAGATCGGTCTGGGAGACAACTTCCTCCGTCTTGCACGCCATCAGAACAATTACGTTTTGCTGAAAGAAGTCAAGGTGGATGCGCCCAAGGGAAGCTGGGCAACGCTGTCCGTAGAGTACACCGCCGACACCCTCACCATCTCGGTCAACGGTACAGAGGCGATCACCTACACCGACTCTGCGCCTATTGTCAGCGGCAGTATTGGCTTGCGTGCTTGGAATGCAACCGGTTATTTCCGCAATATCACCGTTCAAGCAGACGATCAGCCTGCAAGTGAGATCCGCTACTCCAATTCTGCCGACTCGCTTTCTGTATCGGGATGCTGGGACATTACCCTTGCCAATACCGTAAAAGGATCTGCTTCCATTGATCAGACCAAGCTGTTTAACGATCAGCAGACACAAAAGCTGTCCTATATCAGCGGAACGGGCTCCCTCACCCTTTCCAATCGCGGACTTAACCGTATGGGAATGTCTTTTGTGGCAAACAAGAATTACGAAGGCTATCTGTATATTGCATCGGATAAAGACACCGCCCTTACGCTCTCCCTCCGCTCTGCAGACGGCAGTCAGATCTATGCAACCACTACGATTGCGGTAAAGGCAGGAGATTTTGTAAAATATCCTTTCCAAATGACTCCCGATACAACCGATGACAACGGCAGTTTTGCCGTTTCCATCACCGAACCTGCCGAGATCAATATCGGCTACGCTTATCTCCAGCCCGGCGAATGGGGACGGTATAAGGGTCTGCCCGTTCGCAAAGACGTTGTAGAAGGCATGGAAGCCATCGGACTGAAGGTCCTGCGCTTCGGCGGTTGCATGGCAAATGCCGCCGACTACAAGTGGAAGGACATGGTGGGCGCACCGGAAGATCGCCCCACTTATCAAGGCTGGTGGTACACCTATTCCTCCTTCGGATTTGGCATCATTGAATTCATGGATCTTTGCGAAGCCATGGGCATCTATTATATTCCCGATTTCAACGCCTATGAGACCCCCGAGGATATGGTTGATTTCATTCATTTTGCGCTGGGTACCGATCCTTCCAACGAATGGGTACAGCTCCGCATCGCCATGGGACGGGAGGAGCCCTACAATCTGAAGATGATCCAGATTGGCAACGAGGAGAAGGTCAATGCCGACTATGCCCGTCGATTTAACGCCATCGCAAATGCCATCAAGGACATTGCCCCCGACCTGATTCTGGTCGTCGGCGACTTCGCTTACCGAAATGTGATCACCGATCCCTACAATTTCAACGGAAGCGATGCAGGCATCACCACCCTTGCTCCCCATAAGTCCATTTTGGACAATGCGGTGAAGAACGGACAGACCGTTTGGTTCGACATCCATTGGTGGAGCGAGTCGGGCAAGGAACCTGCCTCCTATATTGAGGCGGCATTCAGTCTCTACGATGCGCTGAAGTCTATCTGTCCACAGTCCGATCCCAAACTGTGCATTTTCGAACTGAACGCCAACTCCCACACCATGGAACGTGCCCTCTGCAATGCATTTGCCATCAACGCTACCAAGTTTACTGACATCTTCCCTATCGTCTGCTCTGCCAACTGCTTGCAGGTACAGGGACAGAATGACAATGGCTGGGATCAGGGATTGGTATTCATGGATAGCGACGAAGTCTGGCTGCAGCCTCCCGCATTGGCGGCAAAGCTACTGGGTAGCGGATGGCAGGAAAACCGCATCGCCTATACCGCCTCCGGTAGTGCAGAGATTAGTTTCGCCGTATCTGCTTCCCAAGATAGAAAGACCCTCGTAATTACCGTAGTCAACCGTTACACCTCCAAACAGACACTATGGGTGGACTGCGACCGCTTTGGCAGTATGACGATTCAGTCCCTTGCCGCTTCCCTTGGCGCCGTGAATACTGCATCTGCCCCCAACACGGTTGCAATCAGCGATACGGTGTCGTGTGACGGACAAACGGCAACACTTCCTGCAAATTCTGTAAATGTGATTACAGTTTCTCTTGAATAACCGTCATACCGGTGATTTGCGCGGTCTCATGACGTGCAATGCTCTTTCTCCGCCAAGACAAACGGACACCAATCGGTGTCCGTTTTGTTTTTTGAAAACTATGTGATGAAAAACTGCCGGTTTGAGGCACCTTCCAGTCCACAACAAAGTGTTGTGGACTTGTTTTTTTGCGGTGGATTACCTTTCCAAAATATCGAAACCGGCATCCGTGGGGATGCCGGTTTTTGCTTTAGGAACCGAACAAATTCGAATTCCACTTATGTTTCCAAATCTATGTTGAAATATTTTCAAATTCATGCTATAATGATAAGAGTACAAAATCGACCAAAGGAGCTCTATACATGATGCAAAAGAAATGGGACGTTTACGTTTACGGCGACGTGAACATCGATCTGGTTGTCCCAAACGTTGATTGCCTGCCCCCCATGGGATCTGAGGTGGACGTTCCCGTAATGGAAACCTTCGTGGGCGGCGGCGCCGCTCTCTTCACCCTTGGACTTGCCAAGCTGGGCTTGACGCCCGTCTTTCAGGGTAGCGTGGGCAAGGATATGTACGGCGCGTACATCCGGAATCTGTTCCGCGAACTGGGCGTGGACGACAGTCTGATGCCCGACAGCGACACCAAGAAAACCGGCATCTCCATCAGCTTCACCACCCCCACCGACCGTTGCTTTTTGACCTACCGCGGCACCAACGAGGGCATCTCCTTAAAGCACATGGACCTGACCCGTGTCCCCGAAGCCAAACACGTCCACGTAACCGGCTATGAGGGGCTGTCTAATCACGCTGAATATTTGGACGTGCTGACCAAGATTCACCAAATGGGCAACGTCACCGTTTCCTTCGACGTGGGCTGGGACACCACAGGCGTGTGGTATGAGGGCATTTTCGATCTGCTCCCCATGATCGACGTGCTGTTTATGAACGAAACCGAATGTCTCCACTACACCCGATGCGAGAACATCGAGGAAGGCGCGCGCAAATTGGCGGAGAAAGCAGGCATGGCGGTAATTAAGCTGGGCAAGAAAGGTGCACTTGCCGTCAAGGACGGCGAGGTGTTCGTTGCCCCCACCTACAAGGTAAGTGTCAAGGACACCACCGGCGCAGGCGATTCCTTTAACGCAGGCTTTATCTACGGCTATCTCAGCGGCATGACCCTGGACGAGTGCCTCAAACGGGGCAACGGTTGCGGATCGCTGTCGGCTACCATGCTGGGCGGCAACACCGGCTTCCCTTTCCGCGATCAGTTGGAAGATTTCATCTCCACTGCTCTGATGGAACTCTAACCATATCTTTACTCATTTCAACGGAGGATACACTTATGAAGATCGGCGTGATCGGCGGCGCAGGTGTGCGCACCGTCATTTTCATCAACGGCTTACTGAAACGATACAAACAACTGAATATTGACGAAGTGGTGCTGTACGACATCGACCACGAAAAACTGACCATCATCGGCAAGCTGTGCCGTCACGTGGTAAAGCGCGAGGGCAAGGATCTGGTTGTACGCGAGGTCTACGATGCGGTGGATGCCATTTGCGGTATGGACTACATCGTCACCACCCTGCGTGTAGGCGGCGACCATTCCCGTGTGATCGACGAGTCGGTTGCCCTGCAAAACGGCGTGATCGGTCAGGAGACCACCGGCGTGGGCGGCTTTTCCATGGCGGTTCGCACCATTCCCGTCCTGCTGGATTACTGCAAGCTCATCGAGGAGTACGCCCCCGAAGCATGGGTATTTAACTTCACCAATCCGTCGGGATTGGTAACCCAAGCCCTCCACAACGCAGGCCATCATCGCATCATCGGCATCTGCGATGCTCCCAGCAGTCTGAAATATCGCATGGCGCAGAAGCTGGGCGTAACCGAAGAAGAACTGTATGTGGAATTCTTCGGGCTCAACCATCTGTCTTGGATCAAGAGCGTGCAAATAGGCGGCAAGGAGATCATGCCCGAACTCATCGAGGATGAGGATTTCATGTCCTCCATTCAAGAGTTGGAGATTTTCGACCGCGAGGTAGTTCGTCAGACCGGTATGCTCCCCAACGAATATCTCTACTACTACTACCATCGGGAAAAGGCACTTGCCAACATCAACAAATCCAAGCTCACCCGCGGACAAACCATCGAGCTGGTGAACATCCAAATGATGAAGGAGCTTTCGGCAATGGACATCGATGCCGATCCCGAAGAAGCATTGCAGATCTTCCTTTATTATATGCAGCTTCGTGAAAACAGCTATATGTCCATTGAGTCGGGCTCCGCAAACCGTCCCATGCTGGAAAAGGGCAGTCTGCCCGTCCCCGAGGGCATGGGCTATGCAGGGGTCATGCTGGATTGCATCGAGGGGATGCAGAGCGACGAAGGACGCACGCTGGTGCTGAGCATCCTCAATCAGGGATGTATTCCCTTCCTTGCCGACGATGACGTAGTGGAAGTCACCTGCAACGTATCCAGAAGCGGCATCGCCCCCGTGAAGCAAGAGGCGATCCCCCATCTGTGCGAGCTGTACATCCGTCTGATCAAGCGCTATGAACGTCTGACCGTGGATGCCGTCCAAACGGGCAACGAAGAATATGCCATCGAAGCGTTGATGACCCATCCCCTTGTCAACTCCTACTCGCTGGCGAAAAAGCTGATCGCCGACTACAACACTGCATACGGCGAAAAGATCTTAAAGCCTCAAATGTGAATACACCATCGCCAAGCTGATGGCTATCGGTTTGGCACGCTGAAATACAGGAGGTTTCTATGAAGGAACTCTATCATGTGGAAGGAACGGTGCATTGCGGGTTCGTGGGACAGATCACCTACACCGTCTGTTTTGAGCAGCCCTGCACCGAGCTGGACATCCATTTGACCTACGATTACGCCCAGCTGCGTTACAAAGACGATCAAGTGCCCCCGGAGGACGTGATCGAATATTACAAATCATGGGAAAACTTCGAAAATGCGCCGCTGATCACCCCCGAACTGATTCAAAAAACCATGGACGAGGTCAGCGCCATGAGCGGCTCTCCCACCACCCCCGAGGTGGCTCGCCGCACCTTGATCTATGACATCGACATGAAAACCGAGATCCATCCGCTGGCAACCCTCAACGATGAGTTCATCGGCTGCATCCACAAACAGCTTCCCGACCGCCATATGCTCTATCGGGGTGAGTACGCCTCCGAAGGCTGTATTCCCCAAGAGGTGTTTGACGGTGTGCTGAAAGTCACTATTTTGGTCTTCAACGTCGCCAAGGACAACACCCGCTACACCCTGACGGTCAGCGGACAATAAGGAGGGGATTTTATGTTCAAACGCTATGAATTGCACAATCACACCTCCGAATCGGATGCCCTCATTACCTGCGAAGAATTGATCGAAAAAATGGCGGCAGACGGCGTGGATTGCTTTGCCCTCACCGATCACAACACCATTTCGGGACATCGGATCATCCGCAAATATTTGCAGGAGAAGGATCTTCCCCTGCAATGCGCCTATGGAATGGAGTACACCACCTATTTCGGACACATCGTCTGTCCCATCCTCAACACCTACGTGCCGTGGGATTCCATCGACCGCCGTCACCCCGAGCGCTTGTTTGCCGCCTGCAAAGCGGCAGGCGGCATCACGGGCATCGCGCACCCCTTCTCCTACGGTGTCCCCTTTGCCCAAGGCTGTCGCTTTGAAATGGAGCTCTCCGATTTCTCCAATGTGGACTACATCGAGGTGATCAACAACCCCGAACTGCTCCACGAGGTGAACGCCCCTGCCATTCGTTGGTGGGAGGAGCTGGTGCTCTCCGGCATCCGCGTAGCCGCCTGCGCAGGCATGGATTTGCACAAGATGGAAACGCCCATGGCAATGAGATTTGCCACCTATGCGATGGGCGAAGCGGGCGGCGATGCCATCGACGAGCTGCGCACCGCCCTTGCCAAGCAACAAACTTGGGTGTCCAAGGGAATGCTCCTTTACTGGGCAGTAGAGGGCGATCTGATTCGCTTTACACTGTGCGATCAGCACAAGCCCGGTTTCATTGGGTCGGAGCGTTACACCATGACCCTGAAAAACAAGGACGGTGTCCGTGAATTTGATTTGACCGCCGGATCGCTCACTCTTTCGCTGTCCGAGCTGGGCGAGATCGAAATTCCCAAGCTGTACGGCAACGATGCGGTTTTGGACAATCTCATTTGCATTGCACCTGTCATATATAAGGATCCTCTTTAATTTAACACAATTGCCCTACGCAAAAGTCCCTCTCGGGCTCTCCCCCAACATCCTTGGCTAAGCCGCTCTAAAAGATATAGTTTATCGACAGACTGAAGTCCACAACACTTTGTTGTGGACTTGTTTTTTTGCGGTGGGGGTTCCATTTCTATCCCCCGCGTTGCAAATATATTTCCGGCAATTTCACCGCAGAAGTTGACATTTGCAACTAAATCTGCTATACTGATCATGACAGGCGAGGCATGGAGTGAGACCGATTATTCGGGACACCCATGCTAACGACCCTGTCTTTTTTGTTGCAACTGCATTGGAAAGCCCGACGGCTTCGGGTGAGGTGCCTCTCCTCCTTCCCAAACAGCGTCCGCCGGGGCGGGCAAGGTCAATCTACAAGACGCGCTGAATTGTCAAAATCACCAAAATTGAAAAAATATAAGATTTTAATATATAAACAGTAGACAAAATCCAAATTGCCTGCTATAATGGAAAATAATCATCAAGGAAGGTACATTAGACCTCCTTGCGCATATCACAGGCACAGACATTGATCACCGCGGCTACGCCGTGTATCGGCAGTTGTATTCCGCGCCGAAAAATATCTCACTTTGAATTTGAAAATCACTGTTCAGAAAGGAATTTGTCAACCATGAAAAAAGCACTCATTTTCCAAGGCGGCTGGGACGGACACGAGCCTCAGCTGACCTCCAAACGCTTCGCAGCCATGCTGGAGAAAAACGGCATTGCCGCCGAGATCTACGACGACCATACCTGCTTTGCCGATCTGGATAAGCTTTTAACCTACGACCTCATCGTCGCTTGTTGGACCATGGGCTCTATTGAGGGACAGTACTCCCGCAACATCTCCGAGGCAGTGGCTCGGGGCGTTGGTCTGGCAGGATGCCACGGCGGTATGTGCGATGCCTTCCGTATGGACACCGAATGGCAATTCATGACCGGCGGTCAGTGGGTCAGCCATCCTGGCGGCGACGGCATTGAATACACCGTCAACATCCGTCACGGCTCCTCTCCCATCGTGGAAGGCTTGCAGGATTTCCCGGTCAAGAGCGAGCATTACTATCTCCATATCGACCCCGCCGTAGAGGTGCTGGCTACCACCCGCTTCCCCTTGGTGAATTACTACCACGCCTCCAATAAGCCCGTGGATATGCCCGTGGCTTGGACGAAATTCTGGGGCATCGGCCGTGTGTTCTACAACTCTCTGGGTCACCACGATGACGTCTTTGACAATTCCCCCAATGCCGCCATCCTCATGGAGCGCGGACTCGTCTGGGCGGCAGGCGGCAAGGAGTACAACGAAAAACACGGCCTGACCGTAGACAAGTACCTGAATAACGCAAAAATGTACTGATACCATACAAAAGGAGAATACTGTCATGACAAGAATCGGATTCGTCGGCGTGGGTGCCATTTCGGGTATTTATCTGGAAAACATCACCAACCGCTTCAAGGATATCGAGATCATCGGCGTCTGCGATCTCATCCGCGAACGTGCGGAAAACGCCGTTAAAAAGTATAATATTCCCAAGCTGTACAACGATATGTACGAGCTGTTCGCAGACCCCGAGGTAGACGTGGTGCTGAACATCACCCGTCCCTACGAGCATTACGAGGTTACCAAAGCCGCTCTGCTGGCGGGCAAGCCGGTCTACTCCGAAAAGCCCTTGGGCGCAACCTGGGAAGAGGGCGTTGAACTGGTAAAGCTGGCACAGGAAAAAGGTCTGTGGATCGCAGGCGCACCCGACACCTACATGGGCGCAGGCATCCAGACCTGCCGCAAGCTCATTGACGAGGGCGCCATCGGTCAGGTGGTGGGCGCTACCGCCTTCATGACCTGCCACGGTCACGAGTCCTGGCATCCCGATCCCGAGTTCTACTACAAGCACGGCGGCGGCCCCATGCTGGATATGGGTCCCTACTACGTCACCGCACTGATCAACCTCATGGGCGGAGTCAAAAAGGTAGGCGGCATGATTGCTACTCCCTTTGCAGAGCGTCTGTGCACCTGCAAGGAGCACAACGGCGAGATCATCACGGTAGACGTGCCTACCTCCTACTATGGAACCCTGGAGTTCGCATCGGGTGCCGTAGCTTCCATTCTGACTTCCTTTGATATTTGGGGCGCCAAGCTTCCCATCATCGAAATTTACGGCTCGAAAGGTACCCTGCGCGTACCTGATCCCAACTGTTTTGGCGGTCCCGTCATCCTGCACACTCCCGAGGCGGGCGACGTGGAGATCCCCCTCTCCTTCGATTACCCCGAAAATTCCCGCGGTCTCGGTCTTGCCGAAATGGCATCTGCCCTGCAGGCAGGCAGACGTCCCAGAGCCTCTTATCAGCAGACACTCCACGTCCTGGAAGTGCTTACCGGCTTTGAGCGTGCTGTAAAACAGGGTGGCTATCTGGAGCTGTCCACTACCTATGAGCGTGAGGCACCCATGGCAGAGAATCTTCCCCACGGCATTCTGGACTAAGGAGTATACCATGAAAAAGATTGGCATTGTAGGGGTTGGTTGCATTTCCGGTATTTATCTGGAAAACATCACCAAGGTATTTCAAAACATTGAGGTCATCGGCGTATGTGATCTGATCCGTGAGCGTGCGGAAACTGCCGTAAAACAGTACAATATTCCCAAGCTCTATGAGGATATGTACGAATTGTTCGCTGATCCCCAGGTGGATATCGTCCTCAACCTTACCCGTCCCTATCAGCACTACGCCGTCACCAAGGCGGCTCTGCTGGCAGGAAAGCATGTCTACTCCGAAAAGCCTTTGGGTGCATCCTGGGAAGAGGGCATCGAACTGGTCAAACTGGCAGAGGAGCGCGGTCTTATGATTGGCGGCGCACCCGACACCTTCCTTGGAGCAGGCATTCAGACCTGCCGCCGACTCATCGACGAGGGAGCCATCGGTCAGGTGGTGGGTGCAACAGCCTTCATGATGAGCCACGGACCCGAGAGCTGGCATCCCGACCCCGAGTTTTTCTATAAGCCCGGCGGCGGTCCTATGATGGATATGGGTCCCTATTACGTTACCGCACTGGTCAATCTGCTGGGCGGAGTCAAACAGATTGGCGGTATGGTGTCTACCCCCTCTCCCACGCGCGTGGCAGGTTGCAGGGAGCATTTCGGTGAGATCATAGAAGTGGAAGTGCCCACCTCCTACTACGGCGTTCTCCGATTCGAATCGGGCGCTGTGGCTTCCCTGTGCACCTCTTTCGATATCTATGGAGCAGGGCTGCCCATTATCGAAATTTACGGTTCGAAAGGAACGCTCCGCGTGCCGGATCCCAACTGTTTTGGCGGCCCCGTGATCCTGCATACCCCCGAGGCGGGTGACGTAGAGATCCCTCTCGCCTTCGATTACCCCGAAAATTCCCGCGGTCTCGGGCTTGCCGAAATGGCTGCGGCATTGGAAGCAGGACGCCTCCCTCGCGCCTCCTACCGACAGACCCTCCACGTTCTGGAGGTACTCACCGGCTTTGAGCGAGCCGCGGCACAAGGCGGTTATCTGGAGCTGTCCACTCCCTATCTGCGTGAGGCGCCCATGGAAGAGAATCTTCCCCACGGCATTCTTGCCTGAATTGTTTGTACAAAAAAGCCGACAGCGAACTGTCGGCTTTTTCCTAATGCAATAGCGAATAACGCGTCTGTTGGCTTCACAACCTGTGGCTGTAAAAATAACAAATATAAATTGCTTGAATTTTTATGACTTTCATGGTATACTTACTTAAAGGAAGGTGATCTTATGACAATCGGAAAATCCATTCACAAGCTTCGTACCGATGCCAATTTAACCCAAGAGCAATTTGCGGCTCTTTTTGAAGTGTCTCAACAATCGGTTCAAAAATGGGAAAGCGAAAGCTCTTCTCCTTCGCTAGATAAGATTGTACAGATTTCCAAATATTTCGGGGTTTCTTTGGATGCGCTGGTTTTGGGAAACGACAACCGCGTGGTAGAAGAAATGAAAAATACCCGTGCAATCCTGCCTCAGTATGAAAACATCCATGATTGGGAGTTTTATTCGTCTAATCTGATGATTGAATATGTTCAGTCTATCGAAGAAGGTCTGGATCTGGAAAAATACAAGGATATTTTTGCCGCCGCTTCTCTTTTGCCCAAAGACGCCATCAAGAAGAAAATCGGAGACGTGCTCTTTGAGATCGTGAACAGCGCCCCTCAGCAAAAGGGGTATGCATATATCGAGCCTTCCGATTTGAGATCCATCAAAAATCTCAGAAAACCGTATTCCTATCGGCAACAGCACACGCAAACCATCGAGGATCAAATTCACGGTGCCTGGATGGGACGTATTTGCGGTTGTATGCTGGGCAAAACCGTGGAGGGCATTCGCACGGATGAATTGGTTCCGTTTTTGAAAGAAACCAATAATTTCCCCATGCATCGCTATATTTTGCGAAGCGATCTCAGTGACGAAATCATCAAAAAATACCGATTCGGATTCGCAGGCAGACCGTATGCAGATGAAATTGACGGCATGCCTACAGATGACGACACCAACTATACGGTTCTGTATCAGGAAATCATCGGAAGCTGCGGAGTGAATTTTACTCCGTTTGATGTATCCCGTGCATGGCTCTGGCTTCAGCCGAAAGATGCTTACTGTACTGCGGAGCGAGTTGCTTTCTGTAACTTTGTAAAAGGCTATGCCCCTCCCGAATCAGCCGTATACAAGAATCCCTACCGTGAATGGATCGGCGCACAGATCCGCGGTGATTACTTCGGATATATCAATCCGGGAAATCCCGAGCTTGCCGCTGAAATGGCTTGGCGAGATGCCTCTATCTCCCATATCAAAAACGGAATTTACGGTGAAATGTTCGTCGCGGCGATGCTCAGTGTTGCCGCCGAAACCAACGATCTCAAGGATATTATCCTGGGCGGTCTGGCGCAGATTCCTCACACCTCAAGACTTTACGAAGACATTCTGTTTGTTTTGAACGGTTTTGAAAACGGTGTTTCGAAAGACGATTGTTTCAAGCTGATTCATAAGAAATATGATGAATATTCCGCTCACGGCTGGTGTCATACCAATCCCAATGCAATGATCGTTGTCGCTTCCCTGCTTTACGGTAACGGTGATTTTGGCAAATCTATTTGTATGTCGGTTGAAACAGGATTTGATACCGACTGCAACGCGGCCACCGTGGGTTCCATTCTCGGCATGGCCAACGGAATAAAGAGCATTCCCGAATATTGGACCAAACCCATCAACGATACCCTCCATACTACGATTTTCGGCATCGGTACTGTAAAAATCAGCGACAGAG
>JAZRIH010000222.1:0-12254 GCA_045645175.1 Eubacteriales bacterium
CGCAACACACTCCGGAGCGAGGAAATCCTTGCATCGGGAGTGTGGTTGTTTATATAATAAATTGATGCCGACGAATATTCGTCGGCATTTTTTAAAGTTTTTCGTTTTTTTCGGGGGTCTTTTTTCAAAAAGTCCCCCTACGACCTTACCTTAGTGGCAGCCGCCGCAGGTAGAGCAGTCGTGGGTGCAATCGGAGGGCATTTTGCCGGTCACCTGCGCGATGATGGTTGCCTGCACCTTCTGCAGGGTCATGTTCATGGTCATTTCAGCTTCCTCGTATGCCTTGAACAGAGGATGCTCGATGATGAAGGTGTACAGCTCGGTGAGGCGATCGTCGATGCGAGCCATAGCGTCGGGCTCGGTCTCGGGAGTGATCTGCTCCAGCGCCTGCTGCTGAATCTGATATTCCATCAGCGCATTGTTGATCTCCAGAGATCCTTCATACGCCTTCTTTGCCTCCAGGAAAGCTACGCCTTCGGGAGATTCCTTAATCTGTTTGCCGATCAATGCGGCCAATTCCATAATTTCCATTTTTTATTAAATCCTTTCTTTCATATAGGTGTTTATGCAATAATAAGGGGTTACAAATAAAATTGTACCTTACCGCTCGTGGATTAGTCTCACGGCTGGGTGAGGAACGGTACTTGGTTTGCTGGGGAAAATTTGGGGAAACAATTCATTGTAGGGCGAGGCTTGCAATAAGCAAACATCTGCTGCTCCCGCCGTTCTGCAACAATTTGAGACTCCCAACTGCTCACTCCAGATCGCCAAACAGCGCATGGGGGTCTGCGCGGGTGATGCGGATGGTCGCTTCTTTGCCGATCAGGCTGTCCTCGCCTGTGAAGTGTACCAAACGGTTCTGCTCGGTGCGACCCGTCAGCTTTTCGGGATCGGTCTTGCTCCGTCCTTCTACCATGACCTTCTGTAGAGTGCCTACCAATGCATTGGCTTTTTCCGAAGCGATTTCGAATTGAGTGTCCAGCAATCTCTGGAAGCGTGCGCTCTTGATGTCCTGAGGTACAGGTGTCATCTCAGCCGCAGGTGTTCCCTTGCGGGGAGAATACAAGAACGAATAGATATTATCATACTGCACACGGCGGAGCATATCCAGCGTGCCCTCGAAATCTTCCTCGGTCTCCCCGGGGAAGCCCACGATAATATCAGTGGTGATGGCGATGTCGGGCATCTTCTCCCGCATATAGTCCACCAGCGTCAGATAACGCTCGCGATTGTACACACGGTTCATGGCGCGGAGAATATTGTCCGAGCCCGATTGCAGAGGCAGGTGGAACGCCTTGGCGATCTTGTCCTCTCTTGCCATGACATCGATGAGCTTAAAGGATGCGTCCTTGGGGTGGCTGGTCATAAAGCGGATCTGGAAATCGTCCTCGATCTTGCAAATATCGCTGAGCAGATCGGCAAAATCGTAGGATTCGGGAAGATCCTTGCCGTAGGAATTGACGTTCTGTCCCAGCAGAGTGATTTCACGGTAGCCCTCCTGCACCAGTCCGCGTACTTCCTCCAGTACACATTCGGGGCGACGGGAGCGTTCTCTGCCACGGACATAAGGCACTACGCAGTAGGTGCAGAAATTGTTGCATCCGTACATGATGGACACCCAAGCCTTGTGACCGCCATCACGGCGAACCGGCAGTCCCTCGGCAATGTTACCGGGATCACCGATGTCCAAATGGAAGGTGCGCTTTTTCGCGTGCATTGCCTCCCACATGATCTGGGGGAAGCGCCAAAGCATGGAAGTGCCGAACAGGAAGTTAACGTAAGGATACTTGCGCTTCACGTCCTCCTTGCGGTGCTCCTGAGAGACCATGCATCCACAGATGCCGATCATCAGCGAGGGCTTCTTCTCTTTGAGATGCTTGAATTGTCCCGTGATGGAGAGCGCCTTCAGCTCGGCGTGCTCACGCACGGCACAGGTGTTGATGAGGATGAGGTCGGCGACGGTGGCATCGGTGGTGGGGGTGTAGCCCATTTCTACCGCCATGCCGCAAAGCCGCTGGGAATCGGCTTCGTTTTGCTGACAGCCGAAGGTCTCGATGTAGACAAACAGCTCTCGACCGCCCCAGAAGGAGCGGACCTTTTGCATATATTCGTACTGCTCCCGTACCTGTTCGGGAGAGATGGTGATGGGTTTATTCATCGGGAAAAATCCCCTTTTTTCGTTGTGACAGTGCGTCCAGGGGATATTGTAGCATATTTTTTTCGTTTTTGCAAGTGTATTATTTAGGAAGATACGGGATTGTGAAAGTTTTTTCGGGAAATTTGACCCAAATCTGCGCTCCTTGACAAAAGAGGAGATTTGTGGTATAATAAAGATCCAGAACATCCACGAAATCATCGAAAGGAGATCGCCATGAAAAAACTCAGCCCCCTTCTTGCCGTCCTACTCTCTGCCCTGCTCTTGTCGGCGTGCAATGGCAACGCAGGAACCCAACCGCCCGATGACGGCTCTCCCGCTTCTTACTTCATCACCAAGGATGACGGAAACTATTATCTGCATTTCAGCGACGGAAACGAACCTCCTGAAGGGTATTCCTGTCAACGCGCTGATATTGAATTTGCAACGCTTGCTGAAATGCAGGATGCTTTTTTGAACAACAAGCTTTCCGAGTCCCAGATCAACGTAATGAAGGATGCGTTCCCCAGAGATTCCGAAAACAGAATTCTGATTTGCGATATGAACCATTTGTATCAGCCGATATTGCCGTCCGATCTGGTGCAGAATGGAGTTATTCTGTCCGGAGAAAGTTATTCGTTTCCTTTGATTAATCCTAATGTTGATCCCGCGTCAATCGAATCTTTAAATATGCCTCATGGTAATTTTCATTATTTGACGAAAGACCTATATGATCGTGATTTTGAATATGAGTATGAAAAACTATTTGAAAGAGACACAATTCATTTGAAATCGACAACAGCAGGGGAAGATCGTAATTCGACGGTGTATGATTATACCACTAACGCCGGAGACCTGCGGCAAGTTCGATATGTACTGACAGACGGCACAAAAACTCTTTATATTGACGAGATGTATGTACTGAATATGATGACAGATGCGTTACCCACCTCTGATACCATTCCGCACCGCATTGACGTATATGGCATAGATAACGGAAAATATTTCAGTATTACCCTATTCGGCTTCACCGAACGTCCTTCCGTGGAATGGCTGTCCTCGTTTGGTCTGACCGAATATGTGAGCGCACAGTAATCACAAAATCTCCCCCGAAATCGGGGGAGATTTTTCTGTATCTATTGCAAAAATTCGCAAAATCTATTGCAAAAACCGCCATTCTATGCTATAATATAAGGTGATTTTGAAAGAACACCCGAAAGGATGATCCTATGATACGCAAACCTACAGGCACCATCGACTTTTTCCCCGAGGAGACCAAAAAACTTCGCTACGTGGAAGACGTCACCCGCCGCTGTGCCAAGAAATTCGGATTCGGCGAAATCCGCACCCCCACCATTGAGGCAACCGAACTGTTTGCCCGCGGTGTAGGCTCCACCACCGACGTGGTACAAAAAGAAATGTACACCTTCGTGGACCGCGACGGCCCCTCCATCACCCTGCGCCCCGAAGGCACCGCAGGCGTTGCCCGCGCCATTATCGAAAACGGCAAGTACGGCGACGCAATGCCTCTGAAATACTACTATATCATCAACTGCTTCCGTCATGAGCGTCCTCAGGCAGGCAGATTCCGTGAATTCTCCCAGTTTGGCGTAGAGCTGTTCGGCTCCAAGTCGGCGCTGGCTGATGCCACCATCATTGCCCTGGCAAACGAGATCATCGGCGAGCTGAAGATTCCCCAGACTACTCTCCACATCAACTCCATCGGATGCCCCGACTGCCGTCCTGCCTATCACGGCAAGCTGAAGGAATACTTCGCTTCCCGCAAGGACGAGCTCTGCGACACCTGCAAGAGCCGTCTGGAGCAGAATCCCATGCGAATCCTCGACTGCAAGTCTCCCGTCTGCAAGTCCATTGCCAAGGATGCACCCAAGTCAGTAGATCATCTCTGCGATGATTGCCGCGCTCACATGGACGTGCTGGAAGCATCTCTGACTGCCATGGGCATCGGCTACGAGATCGATACCTCCATCGTCCGCGGTCTGGACTACTACACCCGCACCGTATTTGAGTTCATTTGCGGCTCCATCGGCGCACAGTCCACCATTTGCGGCGGCGGACGTTACGACGGTCTGATGGAAGAGATCGGCGGCAATCCCCTGCCCGCTTGCGGATTCGGTATGGGTCTGACCCGTCTGCTCCCTGCGGCGGTGATCCCTGAAATCGACGACGCACCCGTACTCTACATCGCACCTCTGGGCGCAAAGGCACAAATCTATGCTATGGAAGTTGCTGAAAAGCTCCGCGCGGCAGGCGTTGCGGCTGACTGCGACATCGTGGGCAGAAGCTTGAAGGCGCAGATGAAGTACGCCAACAAGATCGGTGCGCACTACACCCTCATGGTAGGCGACAGCGAGATCGAATCGGGCAAGGCGAACCTGAAAAACATGAAGGAAAGCGCGCAGGAAGAGATCGAGCTTGACAAGATCGTTGAGTATTTTGTGAAGTAATCACAACAACGGCGGGAGCAAGCCCCCGCCCTACGGCATTTACATAAACATTCTAAAATAATCCCCCGTCGGGCAAGGATTTGCCCGACTTCACAAAAGTTTTGAAAGTTCCAAGAAAACTTTTTCAAAAGTTTTCTTGGCGGGTTCAAGGGCAGAGCCCTTGACAGAAAGGATATACAACTATGGCTGAATTTTTCTCCCAGCAGGACAAGCGTTCCTGCTACTGCGGCACTCTGACTGCTGCTAATATTGGCGAAGAAGTCACCGTTTGCGGTTGGGTACAGCGCCGCCGCGACCTTGGCTCTCTGATCTTCATTGACCTGCGTGACCGCACCGGCATCGTACAGCTGGCATTCGATCCCGACTCCGACAAGGAGCTGTTTGACAAGGCGTTTGCGCTCCGTTCCGAGTACGTGCTGTCCGCTAAGGGCGTTGTCCGCTCCCGTGGCGAGGGCGCCATCAATAAGAAGATGGCAACCGGTGAGGTAGAAATTTTCGTTACCTCCATGAAGGTGCTGTCTCAGGCACAGACCCCTCCCTTCGAAATCTCCGACACCGCTAAGGTTGGTGACGAGGTTGCTCTGCGCTTCCGCTATCTCGACCTGCGCCGTCCTTCCCTCCAGAAGAACATCTGGGTTCGTCATGAGATCGCTCGCATTGCCCGTCAGTATTTCTACGAGAACGGCTTTATCGAAATCGAAACTCCCATGATGATGAAGCCCACTCCCGAGGGCGCACGTGACTACCTGGTTCCCTCCCGTATTCACAAGGGTTGTATGTACGCCCTGCCTCAGTCTCCTCAGATCTACAAGCAGCTGCTGATGCTGTCCGGCTACGACCGCTACATTCAGATCGCTCGTTGCTTCCGTGACGAGGACCTGCGTGCTGACCGTCAGCCCGAGTTTACTCAGATCGACTTGGAAATGTCCTTCGCTACTCAGGAAGACATCATGGGTATGAACGAAGGCCTGATGGCTCGTCTGTTCAAGGACGTGCTGGGCGTTGAGCTGTCCCTGCCCATCCCCCACATGACCTATCAGGAGGCAATGGACCGCTACGGCTCCGACAAGCCCGACACCCGTTTCGGCATGGAACTCCAGGACGTTTCCGACATGGTCAAGGATTGCGGCTTCTCGGTATTCACCGGCGCAATTGAAAACGGCGGTTCTGTTCGTGCCATCGTAGTAGACGGCGGCGCGGCAAAGATCTCCCGTAAGGACATTGACAAGCTCACCGAGCACGCTAAGGGCATCGGCGCAAAGGGTCTGGCTTACGTGCGCTGGGTAGACGAAAAGCCCACCTGCTCCTTCGGCAAGTTCTTCGCTCCCGAAGAGCTGTCCGCTCTGCTGGACAAGATCGGTTGCAAGAAGGGTGACGTTGCCCTGTTCGTTGCCGACAAGAACAACATCGTATACGGCACTCTGGGCGCACTGCGTCTGAAGATCGGCAAGCAGCTGAATCTGATCCCTGCCGGCTACAACTTCGTATGGATCACCGAGTTCCCCTTCTTCGAATGGAATGAGGAAACCGGTCACTGGGACGCAATGCACCATCCCTTCACCATGCCTTTCGAGGAGTGCCTGCCCTATCTGGAAAGCGATCCCGGCAAGGGTCGCGCAAAGTGCTATGACCTTGTCCTCAACGGCACCGAGCTGCTCTCCGGCTCCATCCGTATCACCGACTGGGAGCTTCAGGCGAAGATGTTCCAGGCGCTGGGTATGGAAGCAGACGAGATCGACGCGAAGTTCGGCTTCCTGGTAGACGCCTACAAGTACGGTGCACCTCCTCACGGCGGCTCCGGTATGGGTCTCGACCGTCTGGCAATGGTTATGCTGGGCGCAGATTCCCTGCGTGACGTCATCGCATTCCCCAAGGTACAGAACGCTTCCGAACTCATGTCCAAGTGTCCTGCTCCTGCAGATCCCAAGGCTCTGGCGGAACTGGGTCTTGCCATTGTGAAGGACGAAGAATAAATATATGTGGGACGCTGTCCCACACCCTGTCGGGGGACTTTTTAAAAAAAGTCCCCCGAACCCCTCAAAAACTTTTTTAAGGCGACAAATACTTGTCGCCTTTTTTGTACAGTCTATTTCTCTTGACACTCGCCCTCACCTGTGATATACTGATATTACCACCCAACAAGGAGGCCACCATGCTCTATCTGGAAGAATTCACCCTTGCCACCGACAAGCAGGAATACGATTATCTTCGAGGCAGTTATCCCGGAGCCGGTTATCAAACCGCTATGGCCTGCTACGATCACAACAATGTCTATCCCTTCAAGCTCTTCCCCGCCAAGGGATTGGAACGCCTCGACTTCGCCCCCATCACCATCCTCTACGGCGGTAACGGATCGGGCAAGTCCACCCTCCTCAACGTGATTGCCGAAAAATTGAAGGTCAAACGCTCGGCACCCTTCAACAATACGCCCTATATGAAATCCTATCTGGATTTCTGCAAATATCGGATGTCACTGGGAAAGCTACCGCCTCCCGACAGCAAGATCATCACCAGCGACGATGTGTTTGATTATCTTCTTGACCTGCGTTCTATCAACGAGGGCGTAGATCGAAAACGCGAAGAATTATATGAAGAATACCGCGCCCTGACTCCTTCGGGCTCCAAGGATGACGTGTCCTTTCTCCTCAAATCTCTGGACGATTATGACGAACTGAAAAAGCGCAATGAAGCCAAAGGCTCTACCAAATCCGCCTATGTAAGCCGTCGAATGACTCACGAGATGGCAGGCCGCTCCAACGGCGAGAGTGCCCTCTATTATTTCACCAACAAGATCGGCGAGAACGCCCTCTACCTCTTGGACGAGCCCGAAAACAGCCTTTCGGCGAAGATCCAAAACGAGTTGCGCCAGTTTATCGAGGACTCCGCCCGATTCTACCGCTGTCAGTTTATCATCTCCACCCATTCGCCATTCCTCCTTTCTATGAAAGGGGCGAAGATCTACGATCTGGACAGCCGTCCCGTATCGGTGGCGAAATGGACCGATCTGGAAGCGGTGCGGATCTATCATGATTTTTTTGAGGCCCATCGGAGAGAATTTTGAAAGAGAATTTAAAAATCATCCTATGTAAAAAGCAAAACCGCACGGAGGGCTCCGTGCGGTTTTGGTATTGGGTTAGGGAATAATACTTCCGCTTCATTATGCGGGAGTTGCTTTCATTCGTCAAGCCATTGCCGAATAATTTACAATTGAGATCATACGGAAGCATGAAACGCAACGAAACCTCTCCGCGGGGGAGAGGTTTCATGGGTGTCTCAATCGTTGTAATCGCGCTCGAAGTCAATGATTTCACCGGTCTCGGCATTGATCTCATATTCGTATTCCATAAGACCCTGATAGAAGTCTACCTCATACTCGATTCTGCCGTCATCGCGATCTGTTTTCACCTTGGTAAAGGTAACATCATCGATGGTAAATCCTGCGTGTTTCAGAGCGATCTCTTTTGCAGAGTCTGCACTGATGAGCGTAGGAGCAGTTGCAGGAGCTTTGGATTCGTCACCTACATTCGGCACAGCTGCTTCGGGAGGAGATGCCTCGGGAGCCTTAGGAGCTGCCGCGTTGGGAGAACCCTTATCAGATTGAGTCTTTTCGGCAGGAGCCTTGGACGGAGACTTTTTCATCTCACGGTCAAAGTGAAGGATGTCACCGGTCTGCGCATCGACATCATACTCATACTCAACGCTATCGGCAATAAACTCGATCTCATACTCGTATCTTCCGTCATCCCGATCGCTCTTTGCTTTGGTGAAGGTTGCATTCGCTGCGGAAACGCCTGCATGAGTCAAGGCGATTTCCTTGGCTGCATCGATGCCGATGAGTGCGGTACCGTCACTGGTCACGAGCTGATCAGGGGAAATCTTCTGACCGTCCAATTCAAATCCGATGATCTCGCCGGTTTCGGCATCGATCTCGTATTCGTACTCGGCATTGTCAGCATAGAATTTCACTTCATAAGTCTTTCGACCGTTTTCCCAATCTTGGTGCACGTTCATATAGGTAACCGCTTCTTCAGAAAGTCCTGCATGAGCAAGGGCGATTTCCTTAATGGTGGTACGGTCGCTGTCGCTTGCCATAATTCCGATGCCTGCTCCGGTAGCGGCAACAACGGTGGTAATAACTGCGATGATGGCAATCAATTTTTTTCTTGTTTTCATGGGATTCGTCCTTTCTTTCACTTGTTTATTTTGTATTTCGAAGTATTCCTTCGTTGTGATCATAGTATAACAGGGAAAAATTAAAGGACGATTAAAACAAAAATCTTTTTCAAATTTTTTTAGAAAAAAAATGCTCCACCCAAAATGGAGCGTTTACAGTTCAAAAAAGCCCCTCGTTGGTCCGAAAGGAGGGCGAAACCATCTCAAACGCCGAAGTTTTCGCCCTCCTCTCGGGCTCTCCACCCACTTCCTTGGCTAGTGTCATTCTTAATTTTTACTTTATCGGCATAAAAAACGCTCCACTAAAAGTGGAGCGTTTTTATGCGTTGGGCAATTCAAATGTGAAGGCAGTTCCCTCACCCAAACGGCTTTGGACAGCAATGCTGCCACCGTGGGCTTCCACGATCCATTTCACCAAAGGCAATCCCAAGCCTGTTCCTTCTCGGTTGGGGTCACGCGCAGGATCTACCTGGAAGAAGCGATTCCATATAAAGGGCAAATGCTCCTCTGCAATTCCGATTCCGTCATCGCGAATGCATCCTACGACACGATCTCCCTCTGCTTTCAGGGAAACGTAAATGTTTCCTCCCGCTTTTCCGTATTTGATACTGTTGTCCATGAGATTGATCAACAGACGCATCAGCATCGTTTCATCTGCCATCACCGATAGCGCGGGAGCAATATCGCTATGCAGGGTGATCTCCTTTTCCCAAGCGGCCTCCCTTTGCTGATCGCACACGATTTCGGCAATCATCGATAAATCCACACATTCTTTCTGCAGTACCGTCTGTCGGCTCTCCCCACGGGCAAGAAGCAAGAGTTGAGCGATCATCGCAGACATTTTTCCTGCCTGCCCTGCGATTTTTTGCAGGGATTCTTTGGCTTCGTCCAGGGTCTGCGCATTCTCCAAGGCGTATTCGCATTGAGAAAGGATTACTGCTGTGGGCGTGCGAAGTTCGTGAGAAACATCTGAAGTAAAGCGTTTCTCATTTTCAAACGCCTGCTCCAAACGGTCAAACATCTCGTCAAAGGCAAGTGCCAATGTATGAATCTCGTCACGACTCTCGGGCAAATTGATCCTTGCCGAAAGATCGTCGCCATGCGAGATTTGCTCTGCCGTTTGGATGATCTTCTTCACAGGACGGAATGCTCGGCAAGCGATGAGATAACCGCCAATGACCGCAGTCAATAGAATCGCCGGAAATATCGCGATAGACAGCGTCCGAAGCACCGCAAAAACCGCCGACGGTCCTGCGGAATGGGTGACAGCAAGGAGCGTCAGCTCTTTGGTGCCGCCTTCGGGGACATATTGCAATGTATAGACATACCAGGATTCGCCGTCCTGTTCAATCTCAGTGACCTTTCCGGGAGAGGGCTTCTCCGAATGGCTATACCCTTCCGGCACCCAGCCGTACAGCAGAGTACCGTCCGCTTCGTATGCCGACAAATACACGCTCTGCTGATGAACCTCAAAGTCTTCATCAAACTCGAAGCGGCCGTCCTCCCATTCGATTTCGTTGGCAAATTGCTGGACCAATTCTACCATAACTGCTGAGGACTGCTGTTCTACCAACCGTCCGCCTTCGGAGGAAAGGAAGAAAAAGCAGGCGAAGATTGAGAGCGTCATAAAAAGGGCGAACCAAAAAGTGATGCGAAATTTAATAGATAATCGTTTCATCAGACACCTTCCTTTCTTTGAAGCGTAAACGCTGAATTATGGCAGTTTCAACACATACCCTGCGCCACGCACGGTATGAATAAGTTTCGGCTCAAATCCCTGATCGATCTTCACCCGCAAATAGCGGATATACACATCCACCACATTAGAGCCGCCCTCGTAATCGTAATTCCAAATGTGATGACTGATCTTTTCACGGGACAGAACGATTCCGCTATTGCGAACAAGATATTCTAAAATGGCAAATTCCTTCGCAGACAGGGTAATGGGGGTTTCTCCGCGCCGTACGGTTCGGGCATCGCAATCCACCACCAGATCGGCAATGGTATAGATATTGCTCACCGCACCAAATCTGCGGCGGATCATTACACGAAGCCGCGCCAGGAGCTCGTCAAACGCGAAGGGCTTGACTAAATAATCGTCGGCACCCGCATCCAGTCCCGCAACCCGATCCTCAATGCTATCCCGTGCCGTGAGGAGCAAAACAGGAGTGGAATCATTCTTTCGGCGCAGATTTCTCAGCACTTCCAAACCGCTCATTCCGGGCAGCATAATGTCCAATACCACCGCATCGTATTCTGCGGATGCAAAATAATACTGCACCTCGCTACCGTCATAGCAGGAATCCACACTATAATGCTCCTGCTCCAGTTTTTTGGTAATGAGTTCGTTGAGATTTTTCTCGTCTTCGACGACCAAGATGCGCATATATTTCCCTCCTCAGCTATTCTATCTTTATTGTATCGTAGTTTTGCCGCTTTGTCAAGACAAAGCAAACATTTTTTGTTCAGTGGAAAACTCGAAAGAGATGAGGCCACTCCTTGCGCTTTTTATTCATACAATTCTCCCCTATGTACTCCCAATCGTCTTTCATTAACCATCACAAAATACCCCGCACGGATTACTCCATGCGGGGTTCTGTTTACTTATTGGATAATACTTCCGCCCCATTCGACAACGGTGAAGCCGACCCGTTCAAAGGGATCAAAGGTCTGGGGCTCCACCTCTACGGGAGAAGTCAGAGGCTTGGCGGTCATATAGATGCGGAGAATGCTGTCGGGGGTAGGAGTGATCTCCAGCTCTGCCGCCGCATCGTAATTCTCTCCTTGGAAGGAGATGAGATTGTAGGGATTCTCCTGAAGCTGAGGTAGCCAATAGATAATAAACTCGTTAGCTTCCCGAGGAGTCAGACCCATTTCAGAAAGAACTTTTTCAAGAAACTCAGCAGTATCGCTTCCCTTTACGCAGAATCCCTTGGAAAAATCGGGAGTAAGATCGAGAATGCCTTCCCAATAGAGGCAATAATACTCGGAACCGTCGGGGAAGATCAGCGTGCCGTCGGGCTTGGCGGTGAAATTCTGCCAGCCGTGATCGCCGTATGTGGGATAGGTGCAGGTGAATCTGCCGTCGAGGTTTACCTTCACCGAGCAGGTGGTTTCGCTTTCAGGATAGAGGTAGATGACGGGTTTAGCCGCCGTTACCTCGGGATTATCGCATCCTTGCAACATTGGTAGCAACAACAAAACGATCAGGAAGAAGGGGAGCAATTTTCGCAGTTTCATAATTATTCTCCTTTATTATTCAATAATACTTCCGCCCCATTCCACTACGGTGAAGCCGACCCGTTCAAAGGGCTTGAAGGTTTGGGGCTCCACCTCCACGGGAGAGGTCAGAGGCTTGGCGGTCATATAGATGCGGAGAATGCTGTCGGGTGCAGGAGTGATCTCCAGCTCTGCCGCCGCATCGTAATTCTCTCCTTGGAAGGAGATGAGATTGTAGGGATTCTCCTGAAGCTGAGGTA
>JAZRIH010000223.1:0-3376 GCA_045645175.1 Eubacteriales bacterium
TGACGCCTTCGATGCGCAGGATGGTGACCAGTTCGCCTTCCTCGATGATCGAGCCGTCCTCGGTGCGAGCCGACCAGCGCTTGCCATCGGTCTTTACTTCGCCGGTGGGGATGCTGTTGTTGATGGTTTCGGTGACCAGACCCTCGGTGCCCAGAATGCGATCCGCATTGGTGGGGACGTGCTTCTTCTTAACAATGCGCTTTCTGATCACGGTAGTGCCGATCAGCACGAAGATCAGAGCGAGAATTGCGAAGGTGACTAGCTGGACCTGCCAGGAGAGATTGCAAAGCGCCAGAATCAGGCTGACCAGTGCAGGGGGGATAAACCAGATAGCAGTGAGGGTAGCAGTGCTTGCTTCGAAGAAAATGGCGAACGCAATAATTGCGATCCAGATTACATACATAATAATGGAACCTCCTTGGGTTTCTTCGTTTTCATTGTTGCGGATGGGGATAATTTGGTTGATGTTTGCCACGCCGTCTTTTTCCAGTACCTCGAAGATCAAGGGCAGGGTGACATTGTCTTCGTAGAAGTCGCGGCGGAGCGTGCCGTTGTTTTGGTAGATCTTGTAGGCAACCTCACAATAGGAGACCGTATAGCCCTTGTAGTTGCCCTTGGCATCACCGTTGATCAAATACTCGGAACGAACTACTAAAACGCTTGTGTCATAGACCTTTTGCGGAGCAAAGTTGAATTTGCTGTTTTCGGCAAAGTAGTCATTGGTGAACAGAGCGTTACAACTATCTGTGTCACCTTTCTTCAAATACTCGAAATAATCGTAGAACAGTCGGCAGACTGCACCGTGACTGTTGGCGTTGACTTCGGTAATGCCGAAAGATTCTCCGTCGCGGGTGAAGGTCATATCCCGATTGAATTTAATATAGGTCTCGTCTTGCAGGACGTCCTCATTGTAATCGGGGGGAGTGAAGAATTCGTCGGCGTAGGTAACGGCAGGTTCGGTGTCTTCGGGAATTTCCTCCAGAGCCATTTCAGTGAGCTTGTCAAAAGGGATGAGATTCAATAGCAGCAGCACCACTAAGGCGATGCCTAAAAAGATCAACAGACGTTTCGCTTTCTTTTTGTTGTTCTCATTGGATCTGGCTGTGCTTTGGGCACAATCGGCGGATACCTCCGCTTCAGGGGTTTGTTTTTCAGGTAATTGCATGGCATACCTCCTTTGTGTTCTGCATCTATTGTATCATATTTTTATACAGAATGCAAGATAATTCTACGGTCATCTGATGCGCTCTCTGAAATTCCCTTTGTTGTGATTTCATTATAACACACAATCAAATGATTGTCAATAGGGATTTGTGAATTTTTTGAAATTTGACGAAAAAAGTTGACAACGGAGGGAAAATGCAGTATAATAAAAGAAAGAATCGATGTCCGACAGACAAGAGGGTGGATCTATGGATAAACTGTTATATATTGTGGTGGGAATTGCCATTCCTGTGGCATTGCTGCTCTGTGTGATTCTGGCGCTGGAGCTTCGAAGATTGATGGGCGTAATTAATTTATATCATGTGCCCCAGAGAGATATGCAGTTTGTGGGCTCGCTCCTTCGCTTTTATTTGCCCGGCGGAAAGTGGAGAATCCTGCAACGTCCTTGCCTGTTGACCGACAATCGTGTGGCACCTACCCGAGCAGATTTGGTGATCATTGGCGGTAAAGGTGTAATGGTCCTTACTGTGGACGACCGAAAGGGACATTTTTCTACTCCTGCTACCGGATCTTGGACACTATGGCAGGATGGAAAAGGTCAGCGGATCCCTAACCGATTCAATGAGGGGTGGCAGTATGTGGATGTCATCCAACGCATTATGGCGGAAAACGGAATCAGTTGCCCTGTGTACAATCACATCGTGCTGTCTGATGACTATGCGAAGTTTGATGACCTGCATAGCGAAAACGTATTTACCGGTGCACAGCTGGTGCCTTATGCGAGAGGTTTTTGTAAGGGCAAAGAACTGTCCAAGGAGGATCAGCAGAAGTTGAGAGAGGCAATTGCTGCGCATCATCGCAGTTGCCGAGAGAAAATTGCCAAAGCTAAGCAGATTAAGGCGGCGGAGCAGGCAGATGCTACCGAGAAAATCGAGATTCCTATGAATCTTTTAGAGAGCTTATTGGGAAATGCCCAAGCGCCTGCAAATGAGCAGAATGAAAATACCGAAATAAAATAAACATAACCGTCCCCGAGGATTTTCCGTGGGGACGGTTATTTTTTAATATTGAACTGTATCAATGATGCCGCCAAATGCTACACGATCGTCATCGTAGAAAACGGCAGACTGACCGGGAGCAGGGGTGCGGACGGGGGTGTGGAAGCAGACGGTTGCCCGATCGTCCTCGAAACGGATGGTTGCGGGGACGGGCGGTGCGGCATAGCGCACTTTTACCATGCGCTGAAGCTCTCCCTCGGTGCGAGGCTCATCGCCCACGAAGTTCAGGTGGGTGAGAGTAATTGCCTTGGCATAGGTGTCCTCGGCATAGCGAAGGGTGACCGTTTTGCGAGATGGGTTGATATGGGTAACGAAGGCAGGCTTGCCCAGCGCGATGCCCAGACCCTTTCGCTGTCCCACGGTGTAATACTGGATGCCTTGGTGTTTGCCGAGAATTTTTCCGTTTCCGTCCACGAAATTGCCGGTGAGGTCTTCTTTGATGTGGTCGGTGAGGTAATCACGGCAGGTCATAGAGGCGGGGATGAAGCAGGTGTCCTGACTTTCCTTGGAATCGGCGGCGGTGAGTCCCAGTTCCTTTGCCTCGGCACGCAGTTCATCTTTCAGACGGTGGGCAAGAGGAGTGTGGAGCGCGGCAAATTGCTCTTGGGTCATGCGCCACAGCATATAGGACTGATCCTTGCGGCGGTCTGCGGCAACCAGGGGGGCATAACGTCCGTTTTCTCCCCGCACGATCTGGCAGTAATGACCGGTTGCGTAACCGTCAAAGCCGTTATCCATGGCAAAGCGGTGGAGAAAATGCATCTTTACATATCGATTGCAGACCGTACAGGGAGAGGGGGTTCTGCCGTTCCGATATTCTCTCAGAAAATCGGCGATGACGATTTCCTCAAATTCCTTACGGCAATCGATCACGTGAAGGGGGATCCCCACCTCTTTTGCCGCGATCTTCGCAGCCTCTTTCGTGGACGTTTCGTTGGTGAGCAAAACTGCGCCCTCCACCTCGTGTCCTTCTGCCATCAAGATCCGCGCCGCTGAAACGCTGTCCAGTCCTCCGCTGAGTCCTAACAAAATTCGCATGGTTTTTATTTCTTGGAGGGCTTTTTTCAAAAAGCCCTCCAAACCTCCCAAAAACTTTTTATAAATGCCCGACAAATACTTGTCGGGCGGATTGTTGCCATATTAGCTCCACAAAA
>JAZRIH010000224.1:0-1735 GCA_045645175.1 Eubacteriales bacterium
TATCCCTCCTCCACATGGGCCATGCCGAGGATCGCATGGTGATCGTGAAGGGTGGGGAGCTGCGGGAAGGGGAGGGGGAATTTCCTGGGTGTGAAGACCACCTCCTCGCCGTAGGGGCGTTCATAGTCCAGAGTCCGCCCGAAATAATGGGTTTTGTTTCGATAGCTGATGGCCGTGCACATATAAAAAACCTCCGTTTTTCCCTTATGTTGCCCGCAAAAGCACCGTCTGATTCCTCAATAGCAGCGGGATTCCCCCTTGACAAGGAGCGGATAATTCATTATAATGGTCAGGCTATCGGGGTGTGGCGAAGTTTGGTATCGGGCATGGTTCGGGTCCATGAGGCCGCGGGTCCGAATCCCGCCACTCCGACCAAAAGAAACGACAGCTTTCGGCAGAAGGCTGTCGTTTCTTTTGTACTCTTCTTTTTTCACTCTTCGCTATTATCTCTTCTCTGCAAGCTGACGTTTTAGAGAAAAGTGAAAAGAGAAGAGAAATGGTATCCCCTGCGGGGATAATTTGAATTTGATTTTTAACAAGCGGTATGATAGACTTGGCGCAAGAGGTGATCGTAGTGAATAGTCCTTTATTAGAAAAATCGCTGGATTTTGCAACGAAAATCGTTTTGTTCTATGAGGCTTTTACAAAAAGTAAAAAGGACACTACCATTGCAAAACAGCTCCTTCGATCAGCTACCAGTATCGGTGCAAATATCAATGAAGCAGTCTACGGAAATAGCAAGGCGGATTTTATCGCCAAACTCCACATTGCATTGAAGGAGACTGGCGAGAGCATATACTGGTTAACTTTGTTGAGCAGAACAAATCTTCTTGCTTATGATTATTCTGCGCTTTTAGCCCTTGCGGATGAAATCAAACGAATGTTGATTGCATCTTTGAATACTGCGAAGAGTCGACAAAATTGAAACAGCTATAGTGTCTAAATCACACAGAAAAAGAGCTTTGCCCAAGCACACTTTATGGAACATTAAGGAGGTCTACCATGCCTAAAATTATCGATCCCAAAGCTACCACCCGTACCATGGCTTTTGAGCTGTGGATGAAGGCCCCCAATCCCATGGTGACCTTCTTCAAGACTTTTGATGTGACGAATCTCATCCGGGTGTCCAGACGACGGGGGCTGAAATTTAATATGCTGCTGGACTGGTGCATCGGCCGGGCGGCTGCTGCGGTGAAGGAGTTTTACATCCTTCCCGTCGGGGAGCAGCTGCTGCAGTATGATGCCATTGCAGTGAACACCATCGTGAAGAACAAGACCGGAGAGGTCAGCTCCTGCGACATTCTGTACACGGATGATCTTCTTGCCTTCAACCGGGAATATCTGGAGTATACGGTCCGGGTGGCTGAAGTCTGCGAAGACCGGGACCTGTCGGAAACTTGCATGGTCATCGGCACCTCTGCCATCGTGGACACGGAGCTGGACGGCGCCGTGGGCATGAACAGCGGCATTTTCAACAATCCCTTCATCATCTGGGGCCGGTATCGGAAGCGGTTCTTCCGCTACACCCTCCCGATCTCCTTCCAGTTCCATCATACCCAGATGGACGGAGCTCACGCAGGCCGCTTCCTGGAAAACCTGCAGAATGAGACCGATGCTCTGAAATAACCGTATACCGTGGAGCCTGCCGGGTTCCACGTTATTTTTTATGGGTTGGGACGTAAGCTGTAGGGGAGGGATTCTATGAGTTATCGGATCCGGTATGAAGTACGGCGAA
>JAZRIH010000225.1:0-1746 GCA_045645175.1 Eubacteriales bacterium
TTACACAATTCCCCAATATTGGGTTTTCGTCTTTGTTGAGGTGCTCTCAACTGACATTCGCTATTATAGCAGAACGTTTTCCATTTGTCAACCCCTTTTTTGAAAAAAATTGAAATTTTTTTTGGCTTTTTTTCGAGGCATAAAAAGCCTTGCCGAAGGCTGTCGAAGCGCTGATTTTTTTGAAAAAACTCTCCCAAAGGTGTTGCCAAGAAGAGCAAAACATATTATAATAAAAGGGAATTCAATTCAATCAGTGCGGTGTCTGTACAGTATATGCCACAAGGCACCGATTTATGCAAGAGTAAAAAATACTCGGAAAGGATCAATTATGGATCATCCTATTTATCATACATTGTCCGCCCGATTTGGCGGCAAGCATTGTGCAGTCCTGGGCGTGGGCGTTTCCAATACTCCCCTCATCGACTTCCTGCTTGAGCTGGGCGCAACTGTTTCTGCATATGACCAAAAGACTCGTGATGCCCTGGGCGACCTCCCCGACAAGCTGGAAGGGAAGGGCGTTTCCCTTACCTTGGGTCCTACTGCATTCGATGCATTTGATGCCGACGTGATCTTCAAATCTCCCGGTATCCGCCCCGACATCCCCGGTATTCTCCGTGCGGTAGAAAACGGTGCAGAGCTTACTTCCGAAATGCAGATTTTCTTCGAATACTGCCCCGCACACACCATCGCCATCACCGGTAGCGATGGCAAGACCACTACCACCACCCTGATTTCCAAGATTCTGGAAGCCGATGGCAAGCGTGTGTTCCTGGGTGGCAACATCGGTGCGCCTCTTCTTCCCCGTATCTATCAGATGACTGCGGACGACTTCGCAGTGGTTGAGCTTTCCTCCTTCCAGTTGCAGGTGATGGATCGCTCTCCCGAAGTTGCGGTGATCACCAACATCACTCCCAATCACCTGAACTGGCATACGGGCATGGACGAATACACCGAAGCAAAGGCGAATATTCTCCGTTACCAAGGCAATGGCACTCGTGCGGTGCTCAACTATGACAACGACGTGACTAACGGTCTTGCATCCCGTGTGGCAGGTGAAGTGACCTTCGTTTCCACCGCTTGCAAGCCCGATGCTCCCTCTGCCGCATACATGGAGGACGGATGGGTCTGTCTGGACGGCGAGCGCATTATGGAGGTGTCTGCGATCCTTCTTCCCGGCCGCCACAATCGAGAGAACTATCTCTCTGCAACTGCGGCGCTGAAGGGACTGGTAAAGCCTTCCTCCATCGAGCAGGTGGCTCGCACCTTCGGCGGTGTAGAGCACCGTTGTGAGTTGGTGCGCCGTCTGAACGGTGTGCGCTACTACAACAGTTCCATTGATTCCAGCCCCACCCGTACCATGGCGGCGCTGTCCAACTTCCCCGAGCAGGTGATGGTGATTTGCGGCGGCTATGACAAGCATATCCCCTACGAGCCTCTGGGTACTCCCCTCTGCGAGCGTGCCAAGGTGGTCTTCTTGGTAGGCGCAACTGCTCCCCAGATCAAGGAAGCGGTTCTCCAAAGCCCTGCATATGCTCCCGATCATCCCGTCCTTGTTGATTGTGCCAACCTCGCTGATGCAGTTACCAAGGCGCACGAGATGGCCAAAGACGGCGACATCGTTCTTCTCAGCCCCGCCAGCGCCAGCTTCGACAGCTTCAAAAACTTCGAGGAGAGGGGCAAAAAATTCAAGGAAATAATTACCGAGTTTTATTCAAATAAGATATAAAGCTCCAATAATGCAAATAG
>JAZRIH010000226.1:0-6520 GCA_045645175.1 Eubacteriales bacterium
GGGATGTTTTTTCTGCCTCTTGACAATTTTCTGGAAAAAGAATAAAATATAATCAAAGATAAGGTGCGTTTTCGCAGATAAGCTGTCTATATAGGTGAAAGGAGTGATCACCGTGGAAGATACCGCCATTATTTCCTTATACAACGCCCGGGATGAGCGTGCCATTGCCGAAACTGCCCACAAATACGGCGCATACTGCCTGACCATTGCAGAAAACATCCTCAATAGCATTCGCGACTCCGAGGAGTGCGTCAATGATACTTGGCTGAATACATGGAACTCCATCCCACCCGAAAAACCTCACAGCCTGCGAGCATGGCTCTCCCGCATCACCCGTAACCTTGCGCTGAACCGTCTCGCCGCCCGCTCTGCCGAAAAGCGAAGTGGCGATAACTGCACGCTTTCATTGGAAGAGCTGTCCGAATGCATCGCCGCACCCACCGATACCGAGAAAGAAGTTCTGCGTCGAGAGCAGGCGGCAGAGCTATCAAAATCGCTCAATCGCTTTTTGGAAACCCTCTCTCTCAGAGAACGGGACATCTTTCTCGGCAGATACTACTTCCTCTATCCCGTAGCCGAGATCGCCAAACGACTGGGGATGAAGGAAAACTATGTGCGCAATATCCTGTCCCGCGCACGTGCCAAGCTTCGCGATCATCTTCAAAAGGAGGGATTTGATCTATGACCGAGAAAAACCTGCTCGCCGCCTTCTCTGATGTGGAGGAGGGCTACATCGAACACGCCGCCTCCGCATTGGAGGGACAAAGAGCAATCCCCAAACGCAAAAATTGGCTAAATCTCATCGCCCTTGCTGCAATCTTTTGCCTTATTCTTTCAGGTACAATCGGATATCGTGCAACTCACCGTCTGTCCTCGACAAATACAAATCTAAAACTGCCTCACTTCAGCGGACCGCTGGGGGTTATCTCCGGTGTTTATCATAGCAATACCAACGCTTCCCTTGCCACTCCCGGAAACGTGTACCGTTATGCCATTGTCGTTTCCGCCCGTGTCATTGAAGTGCTCCCCGATGTGTACCAAGAACCCGGACAACCTGAGAATTATCACATCCTGCGCTTGCAAATCAATGATGTCATTGTGGGCAAAAACCTTCCCAAAGAAGTATATTATCTCCTTTCAGCCGACTTATCTCCCGATCTTACCGAATACACCGATATTGTGTTTTCGCTGGAACAATTAAGTTGCGAGAACGGTATTATGCTGAACACCTCCAAAGGAACGGCAGAAACCTTTGATTTTCTGTTTGGTTCATATGCACTTCCCTTCTATTCTCAAGCGGAAGGGTATATCGTTCCTTTTCGCTACGGCATTCTGGATATCGGACTTTGGGAAAAAGAGGGATGGAACGAGGTAGGACTCGAGCATTTACCAACCTCGCCTATCAAAAACGGAAGTTTCCTTTATTTCCCCGCCTATCGCGGATGCACGTTGGATGAAACCAAGAGAATAATCCGACAACGGGCTTACGGTAGCAGCGCAAACAGCAGCGATAGCCAACGCACAGTCATACGTTTATCCGATTTCACATCTGATGCCGCACAAACTGTCTTTGATTATGTAAAACCTTTTGAAAACGGCGTATTTTATCAAGAACAGCAAAATGGACCGTGGTTGTCGTACACCCGACTCATCAACGGCTTCCTCACCGACGAGGTCATCACGCTGAACAGCGATACCGGAGCGGTTACCTATTCGGATGCGTCCTACACCGACAAGCATTTAGAAAATGCACCCAATATCAGTGAATTGATTCAAAAACTGCAAGAAAAAGAGCCTACACCGCCTTATTTGTTCATTACCAAGGACATGACACGAAACTATTATCGGATCAGCGGTCAATATGTATTGGTAAACGACAAAGTCTACGGCATCGTGACCGTAAAATGGCAATATCGGGATAAGCAATTTGACTACCACAATGATGAACTGTACTATCTGATCTCTCCCGACGGCAGTTACAGGGTAATCAGCAAATTCGCTTTGCAGATATTCACCGGAGACCGTTTTTGATACCACTACTATGCGCATAACACAACCAAAAGCGGCTTGCCTCTGCAAGCCGCTTTTGCATTATTCTCAATCTGATCTTTTCCTGCCGACGAGTATTGCCGGCTTTTTCAAAAGTTCTTTCGGGGTTTCAGGGGTGCTTTCTTACAAGAAAGCACCCCTGAATAATCATTATTTTCTAAGTCCTTTGGGATAGTGATTCTTCGCCACTCCCCCGCTCGCCTTGACACCGCCAATGGCCGCACCGCAGACGCTCACCACGCCCCAGCCGTTAAAATCGGCAGGGATGGTATCGCCGTGGAGATAAGCGGCAAGATACTTGTCCTCGGGCGCAAGGTCGATTTGATTCTTGAAACAGGCACCGTATGCTGAGAAAAACTGATGGTGGGGCACCAGCCGTCCCTTGGTGACGCTTCCCACATTCACCCCTGCGGCATAAACGCCCTTTTGGAGGATGGGCAGATCGGGATGGATAAACACCATACCGTTTCTGCTCCGCAGTTTGGGAATCAACACTTTCGCCATATCAGGCGTAAGAACTTCCTTCAAAAAGCTCTCTGCCGCTATGCGCTCCTCTTTGGACAGCGATGCCGATGCATCCTTGGGGAGGGCATGCGCCGATTCCCCGTTATGGCGTAGTACCGCCAAAAACTGGCCCTCGCCCCCAAACACGTGAGGATAGAAGCGAGCGCAAAGATCGGCTTGCTCTTTGGTAAGAGTGTATTCGGGAGCATATTCGATGAGTCCCCCATCTCCCGCAATTCCTCTCGCAGAGGCTTCTACCACCGCAGATTCGGGAGCGATGATGGAAAAATCGGGATTTTCTGCTAAAAAGCGCGCCACTTGCCACTCGTTTTCCTCGGGTGCAAAGGTGCAGGTGGAGTAGACCAGATAGCCATCCCCCTTCACCATCTTGGCGGCGGCTTTCAGAATCCCGTACTGTCGCTCGGCGCACATCGCGGGGGAGGTAGGAGACCACTCTTCCACCGCTTGGGGGGTCTTTCGGAACATCCCCTCCCCCGAGCAGGGGGCGTCTACCACTACCAAATCAAAGCAACCGGAGTATTGGCTTGCCAGTGTAGGAACATCCAAATTGGTCACCACCGATCGTCTGACACCCATACGCTCCAAGTTTCCACACAGGGTTGCCACGCGAGAACGGGTGTATTCGTTGGAAAGGAGCAGACCTTCCTCCAAAAGACGGGATGCAAGTTGGGTAGATTTTCCGCCGGGGCTTGCGCAAAGGTCGGCAACCCACCAATGGGGTTCCACCTTCACCGAAGCGGCAGGCGCCATTGCCGCCGGTTCTTGAATGTAGATCGCACCTGCATGATGAAGAGGGCTTGCACCGATATGTTCTGCCGAAAAAGTATAGCTATTCTCAGCAAAAGGGATCTCCCCCAGCTCCCCCACTTCCTTCGAGAGGGCCTCTTTCAGCTTGCTGACCTCGCCTTTCAGCGGATTGTTCCGCACACCTCGCACCGCTTCGGTTCCCATGGCACGTTCAAAAGCAGGATAATCCTCCCCCACCAGGCAGGTCATTCGATGGACGAATTCAATTGGTAATTGCATAATTTTTTGTGGAACCCTTCTTGTAAGAAGGGTTCCACACCTCCCAAGAACTTTTTATAAGGCGCGGAAAATGCTTTCCGCGCTGATTGTCCCTTATTCTTTCTCTGGCCGCCGAGTATTCGGCGGCTTAATATGTTTGAGGGGATTCTTAAGCCCCTTTTTTCAAAAGGGGCTTAAGTGGGGATCCAAGGGGCAACGCCCCTTGATCACTTCTTCTCTACCAAATAGAAGAAGGGCGATGTAGGGGAATTGACAATCTGCAAACGGGAGCAGCAGATCAGCTTGCGATCCAGCTTAGAGAGAAGCTCCTCGATGAGCTCACCCTCTACTGCGCCCTCGGCATGACCGGGGTATACGGCAATCAGCAGACCGCCGCCGTCAGCCAGCAGATCGATTGCAGCCTCAATGGCGGGAATGGTGGTCTGATGCAGGGTAGTGATCGCCTTGTTTCCGCCGGGCAGATAGCCCAGATTGAACATACCTGCGGCAATAGGGCCTTCCACAAACTCCTTCACCCGATGGTGGGAGGCGCAAATCAACGTGTAATTGTTGGGCGCACCCTCTCTCTCCAAGAAGCCGCGGGTAGATTCCAGCGCCGCCTCCTGAATATCGAAAGCATACACCTTGCCACTTTCGCCTACTCTTTTGGACAGCCACAGAGTATCGTGTCCGTTGCCCATGGTGAAATCTACTACCACATCGCCCTCTTTAATGTGAGTGGCGATCATATCTTTTTCGGTTTTTCTTAAATCCAGCATTTTATTCTTTCAGAGAATTTTCGCAAATTCTCTGAACCTCCTAAATTATATTGTTCTTTCTTTTATCCAAACACAGCATTCATTGCCGCAATCCCGTCGGCAAATCGGGTTTCCTTTCCGTCGCTGCCGAAGATGCCCACGATATAACGGATTCCTTCGGATTCGGCAAGGAAAATCACATTGTAACAGCCCTCCAGCGAGCCGGTTTTGCCCAACAGCACACGGCTGTCGTAATAGCCACTCCCCTCGTTAATGAGAGAATTGGTATTGACCCACGTATTGGTGTGACCGCTCTCGTAGGTCACGTCTGCCAATGCTTGTCCGCAATAGAGCGCGATCAGCTCGTTGGCGAATGCCGCACGGGTGATGATCGCCATATCCTCGATGCTGGAATACTGCTCCTCCCCTGCCAATCCGTCGGGAGTGGTGAATTTCGACGAGCAACAGCCCAAGGAAATGGCATAAGCATTCATTCCCTCCATGAATCGCTCTACCGCCGCCTTTCCCTTCAGCGACGAATCCAGCCGATTGCCGCCCGCCGCCGCCAACGCGTAGGCGGCATCATTGCCCGAGGGAATCATCATTCCTTGAATGAGCATCGCTACCGTTAGGGTATGATGGGATTTCACATAGGCGATAGACGAACCACCTTGCACCATGGAAAGCTCCTCCCCCGGAGTGACTAAATCATCAGGGGACAGCAAGGTCAGGGCATATAGAGCAGTAAGCAATTTCGTGGTAGAGGCAGGATAGATCCGATCCCCCGCCCCATTCACGGCAACAAAGATTTCCTCTTGGCAATCGTAGATGAAATAGGCATCTGCCGACAGTCCGCTCACCTTGACAGGGGATGCCGCAGTGGGGATATAGCCAAGATCCCCCTCTTCATGGCGCACCGCCCCGGGAGTACAGGATGCCAGCAAAAGGGCAAGGCATAAGCCCAGCGCCAGCCAGAATCTATTATATCGTTGGATGATCTTCCATATGTGTTTGCCCATACTGCCACACTCCTCTCAAACAATTACCCCATTGTACCACATCTCCTCTTACAGAGGAAGGGGAAAAATGTTGTAGGACGTTTAAGTTTTTATGAATGAGCCAATCCTTTATTTACCCACACAGAAACGGTGGAAGATGGCATCTACAATGTCGGCGGACACCGCTCTGCCGTCTACTTCGGCAAGAGCCGCCATGGCATCCTCAATATCCATGCCCGCAACGTCGGGGGTGAATCCGCCCTCCAATGCGCCCAGTCCACGCTCTGCAGCACGGATCGCCTGATCCAGCGCATTTTTCTGACGAGCATTGGCAAGGACTGCGGTAGTATCGTAGTCGATTTCGCCTTCGATAAATAGTTTTTCGATGGTAGACTTCAATTCTGCCATGCCCTCTCCGGTCACCGCAGACACGGGACAGACGGCATGGAACTGGGCAGGATCGAAGCCTTCCATTTCAGAAGAGCCTGCCAGATCGGCTTTATTCAGCAGAGCGATCTTGGGAACAGGATAGCCTCCCAGCTTATTCAAGAGCTCCCGATCCTCTTCGGTGAGTGACGATGCAGAATCAATGACCACTAAAATCAGCTCAGCTTCCTTGAGTGCGGCAAAGCTGCGCTCCACGCCGATCTGCTCAATGGGATCGTCCGACTCCCGAAGACCTGCGGTATCGGTAAGGCGAAGGGTAACCTTGCCCACCTGCACCTTTTCTTCAATGGTATCACGGGTAGTGCCTGCGATATTGCTGACAATGGCACGATCACGTCCCAACAATCGGTTGAGGATAGAAGATTTACCCGTATTGGGTCTGCCTGCCAACACCGTAGAAATACCGTCGCAGATAGCGTGGCCTGCTTTCCATGTGTCAGACAGCGCGGTCATCTCACCGATCAAGGTCTTTAGTGCTGAGATCATTTCCTCGGGTGTAAGATCGGTGAGATCTTCGTCGGGATAGTCGGCATAAACATAAGCAGTCGACACCAGACTCAAGAGCCGCTGGTAAAAATCCTCCAACGCACGAGAAAGCACACCTGCAGTGTGGGAACGAGCCAAGCGAAGCTGTTCCTCGCTTCCCGCGTCAATGAGATTGATCACCGCCTCGGCTTCGGTCAGCGATAGTTTGCCTGCCACAAAGGCACGACGGGTAAACTCGCCTGCCTCGGCAGG
>JAZRIH010000227.1:0-3259 GCA_045645175.1 Eubacteriales bacterium
TACGATCCGACTTATCGATATCGTGATTGATATAGGCGATGCGGTCGGCAATGTTGACGATTCTGCCTTCCAGCGTGGCTGCCTTGCCCGAGCCTGCATGATGGAGGATGCCATCCCGCACCTCGAAACAGAGATTCAGCCGTTCCAGCTTGTCCACTACCCGAAGGGATTGGGCATTGTGGGAGAAATTCGTGTCAAAACAGCGCTGCAGTACTCGCTCGCCTGCATGACCGAAGGGAGTGTGACCGAGATCGTGTCCCAGCGCGATGGCTTCCGCAAGATCTTCGTTAAGCCGCAAGGAGCGCGCAATGGTACGAGCAATTTGGGTGACCTCCAGAGTATGGGTCAGGCGAGTACGGTAATGATCGTGCTCGGGGGACAGAAACACTTGGGTTTTATGCATCAAACGGCGGAAGGCCTTGCTGTGGATAATGCGGTCGCGATCTCGCTGAAACTCAGTCCGCAGATTGTCCGGACGAAGCAAAGTCATGCGTCCACGGGTTTGGGTGGAAAGGCAAGCGGCACTCGACAAGGTCTGGCGTTCTCTTTCTTCCAGCATTTCACGAACAGTTGACATAGAGATCCCCCTTACGATGATCTTATATTACATTACATATATAATATACGCAGTATAACTTTAAAAACCCTTTTTTTCAATCCCATATTTGCAAAATTCACAATTTGTTTACACACGTCTTCCATGGACAGGAAAATCCAACGGCTGATGCCGTTGGATTTATGTATAGATTATTCTTCAAATGATTTTTGCGCGATATGACAGCGGATATAGCTTTCCATTGCGGTCTTCCATTCCTGTTTTTCCGCTCTTCCCAGTGAACAACGAGGGAATGTATACCCCATCTTCAAAACCAGCTTAGCCAAAAAGGATGCTTTGACCTTACTCGTCTGCAGTTTCAGCTTGATCTCACCGTTTTCTTTTTCGACAGCAGTCACTGCATCCCACGGAATTTGCTTCACAGGAAGGATCAAGATAAACGCAAGCAATCCAAATCCTACAAAGGTTTGGGAGATTCCTTTTTCGTCCATAACAAAACCGATGCCACGCACACAATAGGAGAGGAACACCAACGCCGACCATATCCAAGTCAGGGCAATCAAACCCACTCCGACGCCCAAAAACAGACGCTCGTTCTCTGCCATGAGACCGTTTTCTGTCATTATCTTTCCACCAAGCAGCTCACACACAAACCAAATTGCCGCACAAGCAACCGTAGTCAGAAAAGCCCAAAACAACCAATACCACTTATTCAGTTTTCCTTGCATCTGAAGCCACTCTCCTTCACACTCGTCTGCCGAATCTGCCGCCTACCACTTCAGCGGTCACCTTGCCGTTGGTGAGGGCAATCAGACGCTCCTGCAAAAGACGAGTATATTCCACCGGCATAGACAGGGTAAGGGTAACCTCTGCACCGAAATCGGTGGATTCTTCGGTGGCATGGTAGTTTTTCAGTTCATACAACACACGCTGATACATACTGTAATCTACCGAGAAGCGCACCAGATCATAGGGGATCAGCTCCACCACTTCTGCCTCGGCAACCGCCAGCTTTGCCGCACCTGAATAGGCACGAACAAGACCACCGGTGCCCAGCAGAATACCGCCGAAATAACGGGTGACGGTGATCACCGCATCGGTGAAGCCGCCCTTGCGGATGATATCCAGAACGGGCATGCCCGCACTTCCCTGCGGCTCGCCGTCGTCGCTGTATCGCATCCCACCCGAGGAGAGGAGGTAGGCGAAAACGGTGTGTCTTGCATCAGGATATTTTTTGCGGATCTGCTCCACAAACGCCATTGCCTCTGCTTCGGTGGTAACCGGCTTGGCATAGGCGAGAAATTCGCTTCTTTTTTCTACGAGGGTTGCAAATCCCTCTTTTTCCAAAGTATAATAGGCTTTTCTTTCCGCCATTATCTTACCTCCGCCCCAAAGGGCATCAAAGCAAGCATTGCCTGCTTAAAACATTGCAGTCCGAAAGGGATACCGATGATGGTTGCGCAGAGCATAACACCGTTTGTCGCAATGACTGCCGCAAGCGGCAGACCGCCGAAACACAGCCAAAGGATATTCAGGAGTAATGAGCCTGCACCGCCCCGATAGACTACCCTTTTTCCAAAGGGGAACAGGGATAGCGCCGCCAGCTTAAAGCATTGCACGCCTACGGGGATTCCCACGATGGTACAACACCACAGAATGCCAACGATTCCCCAACTCAGCCATTGCCAAAAGCCGGACAGAATAAACCACGCTAGATTTCCAAGAAAGCTCATGGGTTATCTCCGTTTATCCTACAATATAATCCTTGAATCTTCCCCGCAGTTTGTCATCCAGCAGTGCTAACACGCGCACGCCGTTGTCCAGATATTCCACGTCCTCAACTGCAGATGCCGCATACAGTTGCGCAACCAGTCCCTGCTTGTTGTTGGGGATCATGAGCACGCACATTTTCTTGCCGCCCAGCGCAAGAATCTCCAGGTGATTCACCAGATCGGGCACACCTCTGCCGTCCAGTGCAGAGATAGCAACCACGTTTTCCTTCCCTGCCAATCGCACAAGACCTGCCGCCGCATCGGTAGACAGATCACATTTGTTGAAGACATAGAGAATGGGTTTGTCGGTTGCGCCCAGATCGTAGAGCAGTTTTTCGGTAACCTCCAGCTGGCTATCTGCCTCGGGGTCAGATGCATCCACCAAAATCAGAATGGCATCGGCAAACTTCGCTTCCTCCAAGGTACTGCGGAAGGCGCGAATCAGATGGTGAGGCAGATTGCGGATAAAGCCTACCGTGTCGGTGAGCAGAATCTCTCTACCGCTGGGGAGAGCATATTTACGGGTAGTAGGGTCGAGGGTTGCAAACAGTTTATTTTCGGCAAGGATGCCTGCATCGGTGAGTCGATTCAGCAAAGTGGACTTACCTGCATTGGTATAACCCACGATAGCAACCTTCATGATGCCCGCACGCTCACGCTTGGCACGCTGAGTCTGACGGTTAGATTCCATTTCTGCAATCTGCGCCTCCAGAGCGGCGATGCGTCTTTGCAGGTGACGGCGGTCGGTTTCCAGTTTGCTTTCACCGGGACCGCGTGTACCGATACCGCCGCCCAAACGGGAGAGCTCGGTACCCCGTCCGATGAGTCGGGGAATGGTATAGCGAAGCTGTGCCAGTTCAACCTGCAGTTTACCCTCGCCCGAGGTAGCATGGAGGGCGAAAATATCCAAAATCAGCATGGAGCGGTCGAT
>JAZRIH010000228.1:0-27681 GCA_045645175.1 Eubacteriales bacterium
GGGGGACTGGACACGAGGTATGATCCTCATCGTTTTGTGGCTGATTATGACCCTTCTCCGTCAATTCGTAGAACCCAAAATAGTGGGAGCGAAGCTGGGAATCCATCCTCTCGCGGCGCTCGCGGCGGTGTGGGTGGGGGCGAAAATTCTGGGACTGTGGGGGCTTTTTCTCGCTCCTGTGGGGGCATTATTACTCCGCGGAATATTAGACACCCATCGTGAACAAATGGCCGCGCAGGATCGTTAGATGCCCTGTTAGGCATGAAATCGCCTTTTTATGCATAGAGTGGAAATAGTGACAGATGCACTATGTATGGAAAGGATGAACCGAATGAAACAAAATGAATATCTGGGCGCCCTTCGTGCGGCGTTGATCGGGATTGGCGTGGGGATGGCAGTACTGCTGCTGGGAACGCTCTTGGCTTTGCGCATGGCAGACCCCCGTGCGCTGCTCGCCTCCATTGCTTATACTGCATTGGTACTGGGCGGAGCAGTTAGCGGATTTTTGGAGGGTAGGGCTGGGGCATCCAGGCCTATTCTGGGTCTGACGGCAGGGATTTACAGCGGACTTCTGCTGATCATCTCGCTGGTCATGGGTGGATTTGGGCGTTTGTGGATCAAAGCGGCGGTTTACTTATTGATGGCATTGATCACGCTTCTGGTGGGATGGCTCACCCCCTCCGCACGGCCTAAACGCAAATATCGCTATAAATGAGAATCTCCCTCGCCGGGCGAGGGAGATTTCAGATGAAGTTATTAACCCGGAAGCATCAACAATAAGCTATGCTCGGAGTGAAGGAGAATATCGTTCCCCTTTTGTTCCGTGTGACCGCAGATAAGTGGAACACTATAGTTAAAGGAACGGTGGGAGAGTCCGATGGTATAGTCTGTAAGAGTAAGGGAAGGTTGACCTTGCGCCAAAGGATCGGTAGTGATCCGCAGAGCAAATTCCTTGTTGTTTTCCATGAAAAGTTCGATTTGATCAGGGGAGAGAACCATTGTCAGGACTTCGCCATTTTTTCCAAGGAAGCGAAGGTGTGCGTTCTCGCCCGATTCGCTGTATTCCATTTTGTAGAATACAACGGGAGTTCCGTCACACTCGATCCGTGCCCCCGAAAGGATGCCGTGTCCGCTGAAGCGGTTGCCGTCGATGACGGGAAGATTGTCAAACTGCAAATAAGGTGTTTGGCAGGGTTCGGTCCGGTAGCGTTCTGCGTATTGCTCACGGAACAGATAGAAATCGCGGATGCGCAGTCCTCCTTTTTCCATCATCAGATTGATGCGGTAGTTTCGGCTGCAATACCAGACGGTTTGGCGGTGATCGTCTTTCCAGGATTTCAATGCACAGAGCGTTGTGGCAGGGGTAAGGGGATAGGTGTGGGTGAAATACTCCGCACTGGATTTCAGCGTTTCAACGCAGAGCACTCCAGCATCAGACAGCTCTTTCAGTCGGGCAAATTGATGAATGAGTCCGCCTTCCATGGCTTCCCAACCGAAGGAATTTTCCTGTCCCACTTGGGTATAGGCATAGGTCAGGCAGTTTCCGCCGAATGTCTCGCCCAAGAACCAATCCACCCAGGATCGATTTCCTCCTCCACCTGCGGAGGAGGTGTAGACAGGCTCCAGAGTGATGACGCCTTGCACTCCTGCGGCACCGGTGGACGGATCCAGTCCCATATCGTATTGACGGAGGGGATCGGAGCCCAGCATCCGGAAAATCGGGACTTTGATCTGGCCCTCCTCGGTTTGTCCGGGACAGAAGGCATTCAGACGGCTGGGATAGTATGCACCGTTGTAGTAGGCGCCCCAAAGAGTGTATCCGTCGGTGCCCCATTGATCTTTACAATTGCAGGATGCCTTCAGACCGTACTTGTCATGGGCATAGGCAAGGCTGTGAGCATCGATGATCCACGATCCCATGGATGCAGGATAGTATCCGAAAATCTCTTTGAACTTCGCAAACAGACAATCGATCAGTCGCTCCCGCTCGTCCAAGGTGTAGCCCACCGAAAAACCTACGTGGGCATGCCAATCCCAAGGAAATCGTCCGCGCCACTCTATGCCTGCGGCATTGCAGAGAGGTTCCACGATTTCGAACCAAACGCCGATTTCAATTTTGGGATCGTGTTCGGTAAACAGATCGGTAAAAGAGGGATTGATCAGCGCATCGTACTGGAAGAGAAATGTTCCGGGAAAATCGTATTTAGACAGCAGATTCAGTTGTTCTTGTACCGGCTTGATCAGATCAACTTGGCAACGGGGCTCGCATCCGCGAATAAAGTTAATGATGTTTACAATATTTCGTTTAGCCATAGTGCCTCCTTGAATGGATTGTTATCTATATTGTAACGCATTTTCGAAAAAATGTAAAGTAGGAAATGCTGAAAATAACAAATAACCGCCGTAATTATTACAATTACGGCGGTTATTCAAATTTGGAATGATTCAAGTGACAACGGGGTCTTCGTTTGGATCGGTTACTGTATCTTCGCCCGTTTGGTCTTGGGTGGCGGGAAGGGAAATATCCTCTTCGCTATCACTTGAGAGAGGAGCATCGATGGGTTCGTCGGTAGAGGGAATTAAGGGTTCCTCTGGTTCCTCAGGTTCTTCGGGAGGATTAAAGATCAGCTCCGCAGGAAGAAAGGCGTAGTAGATCTGCTGATCGTCTTGAGTGATGCTCACCACCACATGGTCGTAACTGCCGTCGGCTAGACCCTGTAGGATCAAACCGTTAATTTCGTAGCCATCGGTAACTGTGCAGGTGATGCCGTCAGCCCAAAAGCTTTCGTACAGCAGGAAGCCCTCTCGCTCATCGGCAGAGAGAATGCCTGTGACGTACCGTTCCTCTTCGTCTGCAAGGAAGGAGATCTTTACGTTCAGCAAAGGTACAGAGGCGAGAAACTCCGTGTTCATAAATAACAGCAAACGCAGATCGTGATATCCCTCTCCCGAAGGACGGGTAGAGATGCCGGCTGTAATGGGATCTTCTTCGTCGGGAGTATATACTGCGCCGGTTTGAGAACAGATGAGACAAGTTTCAACCGAGCAGAAGCTGCCTCCCTCGGAGGCATATTCGTGTGCCGTTTCATAAAGGAAGACATCGTCGGGTTTGCCGGGAGCTTTGCTCACTGTGCAGGTGAGGGTGTGTCCATTTCCGCTCAGTGAATAAAGATAACCGTTTTCGGAATTGAATTCACACAGCAGATCCACATGGTGCAGCTCGGTATCATAACGCCAGATAGAAGACGGACCATTGAAATAAATATACCAGCCATCGGTGTAAAGATTAAGATACTGCTCCTTCCATCGTGTATCTGTAGTGTTCCAGATGTACCAGCGGAGTGCGGAGAGGTCTACGATGGGAGTGGCAGTCATTTGCGTCCAATCGATCTGTAAGATTGAGCGTTGACTTCTGCTGACAGCATAACTGTATCGGTGCAGATCGATCACTGCGCCGCTCAGATCCAGAAGAAAACTTTCTTCGTACAGAGAAGATTCGCAAGGGTTGGGGGCGGTATAGTCGAAATGATTGGTGAGCGCAATTCCTGCATCACTGCGAAGGAAGTTAGCGTGAAGGGCTCTGCCTGCCTGATCCACCGCGGGATCGTCCCAGCAAAGATCTACGTGATACCAATCATCGCCCAGCTTTACCTGATTCCAGATGTGATTCATCTGATTGCTGATGACAAATTCATTTTCAATGCCCAGGAGATTCAGCAGATAAGCGTACAAATTGGAGTAGGCTTGACAATTGCCTTTTCCGTCCTCCAAAAAACAATAGATGTCACGGTGCTGCAGATCGGTGTCGTAAGAAAAATTGGTGCAGATGTAATCGTGTAAGAACAGTAGGGTTCTCAGTGTAGTGGCATTTTCGGGGATTTGAGAAAGGATCTCTGCAGTTTTTTGTTGAATGAATGCGCGGGCATCGTCTAGCTCCTGTCCTTTTTCAAACAGATAGGTAAATGCAAATCGATATTGATAGGTGGAGGAAGCATCGTCGGGAAGAGTGACCACAGAGTTCTCAACAGCGATTCGATCCAGATGGAAGAATTCAGGATAATCAGACAGAATGGCGGTGCAGACACGCTCAATCAGCCCTGATTCCAGTGCGGTTGCGGATTGATAGATGTATTCGGAATCGGCAGAATTGACCGTGTTGTACAATGCCAAGAGAAGTGTTTCCTCTTCGGTCAGCTCCTGGGTGACAGGCGGTTCAATTGTAATGGGAGGTTCGTTGGTGATAGGAAGCTCGCTTGTAATAGGAAGCTCACTTGTGAAGGGAAGCTCATTGGTAACGGGGGTGTCGGTGGTTAGCGGAGCGGTAGTTTCGTTTTCCTCTGCAGGGGCGGTATAGACCGTATAAGGAAATGCGACAGAAATCATGGTGGTAAGCACCAGGAGCAGCGCAAAAAAACGTTTCATAATGTGCCCTTTCTATGGTATAGAAGTGATGGAATAACGTGGGGACGATGTCAATATGCCATAAAATAAGTTGTAATTCTGCAGTGTCAAAGCATAATGGACAGCCTTATTTTACAAGAGAAATGGAGGAAAGTCAACTTGAATATATAATAAAAATACAAATTCTTTGTGAATTTTTTTGGATGCTCTTTACAAGGGAGCTTTCATGTGATACACTATACGTATCAGTCTATCAGATCAATAGTGCGAAAAGAGAGCTTTTATGCGATTGGATAAATTTTTAACCGAAACCGGCACCTGCTCCCGCAGTGAAGCAGGCAAAGCGGTGCGCAAAGGAGAGATCCTTGTAAACGGCATCGCTCCCAAATCTGCATCCCAGCAAGTGGATCCTGAAAAGGATCAGATCGCTTTTCGGGGTGAGGAGATCGTCTACCGAAAATATACCTACATTATATTAAACAAACCCGAAGGCGTGGTATCTGCTACTGAGGACGGCGACGTGACAGTAATCGACCTTCTTCCCGAGCAGCTGCAAAAGCTGTCCCTTTTTCCATGCGGACGGTTAGATAAATATACGGTGGGATTTGTTCTGCTCACCAACAACGGTGCTCTTGCCCATAGATTGCTTTCTCCCAAGCATCACGTGGAAAAGTGCTATCGCTTTACCGCTCGTTCACCGTTGTCGGATGAGGATCTGCAAAAGTTAGAGGCGGGTGTGGATATCGGCGGATATTTTACTGCTCCTTGCAAACTGAAAAGAGAGAACGATTCCTATCTCATTACCCTCACTGAGGGAAAATACCATCAGATCAAGCGAATGCTGGAAGCGGTGGGAAACAAGATCACATACTTGGAGAGAATTTCTTTTGCCGGAATTCCCCTGCCTGAGGAGCTTTCTCGGGGGGAATGGCGCTATTTGACCCCAAAAGAGATCGAAATTCTGGAAAATCATGGTTAATCTCTAATAAATTAGAGAAGATAAAATTAGAGATCGTTTGTGCGAGATGCAGAGCTTCGCTTTTGTGTACATTATGCACAACAATATCTTTTGAAGTTTGGTTTGCGATGTTCTTTATTTGTTCACAATTTCGTGGTAAAATAGAAACGTAAAAAGAAAATTAGGTTGTCGAATTGCGGCAATCATTCAGGAGGCTTAATTATGGCAGGACTTTCGTTCAAACACATTTACAAGAAGTACCCCGGCGGCGTTACCGCTGTATCCGACTTCTGTCTGGAAGTTAAGGATAAGGAATTTATCATTTTCGTAGGCCCTTCCGGTTGTGGTAAGTCCACTACTCTGCGTATGATCGCAGGTCTGGAAGAAATCACTGAGGGCGAACTCCACATCGGCGACAAGCTGGTTAACGATATCGCTCCTAAGGACCGCGACATCGCGATGGTATTCCAGAACTACGCGCTGTATCCTCACATGACTGTTGCTGACAACATGGCATTCGGTCTGAAGCTGCGTAAGGTTCCCAAGGATGAGATCAAGAGAAAAGTTGAACAGGCAGCTAAGATCCTGGACATCACTCACCTGCTGGACCGTCGTCCTAAGCAGCTGTCCGGTGGTCAGAAGCAGCGTGTTGCACTGGGTCGTGCAATCGTTCGTGAACCTAAGGTATTCCTGCTTGACGAACCTCTGTCCAACCTGGACGCTAAGCTGCGTGCAGCAATGAGAACCGAGCTGACCAAGCTCCACAAGAGACTGGAAACCACCTTCATTTACGTAACTCACGACCAGGTAGAGGCTATGACCATGGCTACCCGTATCGTAGTTATGAAGGACGGTCTGATCCAGCAGGTTGATACTCCTCAGAACCTGTACGACTACCCTGAAAACCTGTTCGTAGCAGGCTTCATCGGTACTCCTCAGATGAACTTCATCGAGGCTACTCTGGTTGACAAGGGCGGCGACGTTTACGCTACCTGGTGCACCGAAGAAACCAAGGAACAGCCTTCCATCGTTGCTGAAGTTAAGCTGCCCGCTGACAAGGCAAACGCTCCCGAGCTGAAGGATTACATCGGCAAGGAAGTTATCATCGGTATCCGTCCTGAATGTCTGCACGACGACGAAGCATTCATCAAGTCTTCTCCCAAGACCTGCGTAGATGCTACCGTTGACGTAACCGAGCTGATGGGCGCAGAAATCTACCTGTACGTAACTGCTGCAGGCCAGAAGATGACTGCTCGTGTATCTCCTCGTTCCACCACCAGAAGTGGCGACAACATCCAGATCGGTATGGACGCTTCCCGTATCCACATCTTCGATAAGGATACTGAAAAGTGCATCATCCACTAATTTAACAATTAAAAGGACTTCCAAAAGGAAGTCCTTTTTTGTCAAAAGAGTCAGAGTTCTCATCGTGAGAGGGAACTAGAAAGGGCTTCCCACGGGAAGCCCTTTTGGTTTTTCTATCAGTTGAAAGTAATTATCTCAAAATCCAATAGTTTGAGATCAAAAGAAGAAGTGTGCTCAAAGCAAGGGAAAGAAACGTCCAAAGTACGATTCCTTTCCGTTTTTGCCCTATAGGGGCGAGGGGATGACGTTGATAATAGAGACAGCGCATATTGGTCATCTTGAAGATTGCGAGCGTTCCGCAGATGACAAGGCATAATTTGGCGGTCATCCAAGTCGATTCCGAAACTCTGTGGATGTTGAACACCGAATCGTTGTAAACCAGATAGACCAGAGCCAAAAAGGGAATCGCACTGAATTTAGATAGTACAATCCAAAACCAATGTAAGTGACCTTTGGGGTGTTTGCGCACATTGGTTTCGATGTCGATGTCCCCTTTGAATACAAAAATTTCTTTTCCATAGACATAGATTGTGAGGCGATCGCCGTCGATTTCCACCGTGCTTTCTAAATGAAGCACACCCGATTGGGTGAAGTATTGAACAGAAGCGCACGGAACGCCGTCAAACTCGATCATTGTTCCCTTGGGAGTGTTTTGCACATGCACAATGTGCTCTTGGTCTAAATATGTAAACTGTTTGTGAGTATTCATCGCAAAATATCTCCTTATGAAATGTAAACTGTATGCCGCAGAATAGCGGTTCAGCGAATAAACAACTGACAGCGGTATTCAACCGTTATAGGCGATCCGAAGAGAATACGCTTACCGCAGGTCTGTGTTTGAATGGAAAACTCTACCGCTTTGTTGTCTAAACTCACCTCACTCCAATTCCGATCGGGCAACTCCAATGCCGACAGCGTAAAACTGCCGTCCATACAAGTGATCGTGCATCCCGATGCGGTAAACTCTACCTGACCGATTCCCTCAGGGGTACACAAGGGCAGGCGCAGGGGCGCATCGTCGGAATAGGGGAACGTAGGACGAAGGGTAAGGGCATGATTGGGTACATCCACCGCAAATCCCAGTGCCCCGTGGAGGGTCGACCAGGAGGACATGGGACGAGAATAGCGATAACCGCACTCCCAATGATCCCAATAATGACCGTAGCGCATTTGAGAGCGATTCACAGTTTCGATGGCGGTCAATGCATCGTCGGTCTTGCCTACTGACAGGAGAAGGGCTGCGAATGCGTAGCCGATACCCGTCCACTGGGCTTCCGCCTGACAGTTTTGGTAGGTGTACAGGGTGGTGGTATGACCGTCGGGGCAGGATGCGTTCACCAATCCCGTTTCAGGGGTGTAGTTCTCCCGCCAGATCATATCGGTGACCGCGCGCACGCGTTCGTCCGAGAGATTTCCGCCCAGACCGATCATGCGCAGGAACCATTCACCGTCCAGCTGATCGGTCATCAGACAGCCGTCTGCTTCGTTTTCGGTGCACCACAGATCGTAATATTCGCCGTTCCACAGAAGTTTTTCCAGAGAGGATTTTCCAAGCTCCAACAGATTTGTCCATTCTGTCATATGAGCAGAGTCGTCCATCCGCTCTGCCAGCAGGATGCCTGCTTTGAGTGCGGCAAGCCACAAAATGGAGATGTAGCAAGGCGTCCCCGACAGATTCCATGCATCGTAGGTGTTACGTCCCGTATCGGTGTCGGGCAGACCGTCGCCGTTTTGATCCAGCCGTCCGATGCTCTCAATCGCTTTCACCACGGGGGTGTACATCCGATGGAGGTAGCCTTCATCTCCCGTGAACAGATAATCACGGCAGACCATCAGCACGAACTGATTGTTCATATCCACCCGATCAAATCCCCAGTCGGTGTGATAGAGGTCGGGGGTGAAGAAATGATGCACCCGTCCGTCCTCCCGCTGGAAGGCAGCGCCCATCTCCATCTGTCCCAGTTGCAGAGAGGGGAAGAGGGCGAGGAGTCCAAAGGAGGCGTGGTAGGTGATGTCAGTGGTGTGGAATCCGCAAAAGCCAAGTCCCTCCCAAATGCCGAATTTGCCGTCTCTCAGCCACCATGTGCATTTCACCAAGGTGGACAGCTGGGTAGACCAGCACTCGGGGTAGGCTTCGGGGAGAGTAGTGTCAAAAAGCAGGTTCGCAAACGCCGTCGCCTTGTTTTCCCAAGGATGGGTAGAGAGATAATCGTTTACTTCCAACGCATTTTGGAAGTGATTTTCATAATAATGTCCCATATCCATGCCCGAATCGCTATAATGATGGGGGAAGTACCAGCTGTACACAAAGCGAATGTCGGATGTGCCGCCTGCGGGGATGGTGAGGGTGTGGCAGAGTGCGCCTGCACCGAAGGAGTTGAGCTTTTCGCAGTTCATCCGTCCCATCTGACGGTAATAGCAACGCAAAAACGCCTCTTGATCCCCTCTGTTGTTGGGGAATCCCTGAATGGTGTGGCGGATGCGATCGATCAATGCCCGTGCCGAGGGGAGATTGCAAATGTGATTGTAGCGTGCGAAGATTTCTTCGTCTGAAAGCGCCGCCAATGCCTCATGGGAGATGCGGTCATCGGGATTGGGTGCGGTGACAGGAGCGGTACACTCTGCGGGAGAGTCGGGGAGAGCACCATTTTCTCGGAACCCGAACAAAAAGGACTCCTGGAAGACGCCAAACTCGGAGGTGGATACGTACTCCTGCAAATAGCGAAGATAATCGCCGCCGATGCAGGTGGTCGCGCCCTTGCCATTCACCGACAGACAGATCGAACCGCTGTTGTATTCAGTGCCGTCTGAGTGGGTGACCAAAGATACTCGACCGTTATTCTCCACAATAGAAGTTTGCCGATTTTCGGGGTTGAGGAATGCCCCCAGCGATCGACCCAGCAGGCTGACTTTGATCGGCTGATCGGTGGGATTTTTTGCGGTGAAGGTGAGATAAAATCCCGGGGTGCCGGACGCATCGGGATTGTGAGGGACAAAGGGGGAAACCGCCGAGAGCGAAAGCTCAATGGGAAGGGCGGAGTCGTGATAGGTGAGATCGCAGGAAGGGAAGCGGCCGTCAAAGGCGATCTCCTCCACGGACTTGTTCCAGGTGTACATTCGATAGGTGAACTCATCGGAATCGGTGATCTGTCCTAACTTGCGCACAATGGGGGCAGAGCCCTCGGTTTCGGTGCGTACCCAAAAGGAGAGATCGCCGGTGTACTGTTCGCCATCGTCTACTTTTTCTTCCCAACAGCGCTTTGCCCAGCGAGGGGGATTGTAAATCTGAAACTGGTGAAATTCGCCGTCGGGGAAGAGCTCCACGCTGCCCGTACCGATGCCGCCCAGAACGATGCCGCATTTCTGTTGTTTGCGAGAGATGAATTTTGCCATGTTTTCCTCCTTGGGGATGTTTGGGGGAGAGGTGATTTTTGTTTGTGTGTGCTATCTTGACAGGAAAGAGAGGGTGTGGTAAAATAAAGGAAAGCATCCTGTCTTTGGCGGGATTTTATTATTATATTCTGTATTTGATTATATCATCCTTGATGGAATTTGTCAAGAAATAGGGAGTAAAGAGATGAAAAACTACACCCGATCCGCTCTCATTGTTATCGACATGGAGCGTGGCTTTATCGACTGCGAGTCTGCCCATTGTATCGCCCAAGCAGAAGCGACCATCCCCGCCTGCATTCGTGCCACCGAGATTGCACGCGCCAAGAACATTCCCGTTATTTTCGTGAAACGCCACTACCGTGCCGACGGCTCGGATGTGGAATGTACTCGCTATGCCGCATGGGTCAAGGGCGGCAAGAGTATGCGTCCCGGCACCGAAGGGGCAGAGGAGCCCCACGGTCTTGCGCCGCGTGAGGGGGATTATTCCATCATCAAGCCCCGATGGAGCGCATTTTTCGGCACCGAGCTGGATCTGATTCTCCGTCGGCTTGGCGTGCGGAGGGTAATTTTAGCAGGTACCACCACCCCCAATTGCATCCGCACCACCTGTTACGATGCCAATTCCTTAGATTACAACGTGGCGATCCTCACCGATTGCACCTCCTCCCAAACTGAGGAGATTCAGCGGGTTAATCTTGCTGATATGGAGCGCATGGGCGCTCTGCTCATGGACACCCACGATTTCGAGCGCTACGACGAGCACACCATCCCCGATCTTGCGGCTGGGATTTTGGAGGAGATAGAGAGATAAAGAAAGGGAGACCATACAGGTCTCCCTTTTTATTTTTCTTGATTCCAATGCCGCAGAGTATCCTCAACCTTTTCCCGAAGCGTCCGCTTCACTCGCTTGGAGTGAGCCATTCCCATCAGCGTAAAGGCGATCATAAAGGGGAGTGTGCCCAGAGCAACGCCGAAGAAAATGCCGAAATTGGTGAGGAACGAGAGAATCACCATGAGAACGGGCACCGCAAACAGATTCACATAATAGCCTCGTTTGCTCATGCTCTCTTCCTTGATTGCAGATTCCACAGATGCGCCGTCGGCGGTGTAACCGCTCACTACGATGGTCAGCTCCTTGTCGCCAGTAAGAACGGGAGGTCCATAGGAGTGGGTGTCGATATTGTATCCGCCTGCATCCAAAAAGAGGGTGAGATCGCTGAAACGGAAAGAATTTACCTTCACGCGGGCGTTCAGCATGATGGGATTGCAGCGAACAAAAATAGGCTTTCGCCAACCAATGGCACGGGGAAGGGCGGTGAGGATCTGAATGATCTGATAAATCAGCCAGCCTATCTTGGAGCGGGTGGATCCGTTGGAAATCTGCTCAACGGTAAATTCGCTCTCGCCGTTGGCAAGGGAGAAGGAGGTGTGATCTTTATCGAGGATTTCGCTGTGCTTAGCATCGGACAGGCGAAGCACTTCGTTTTTCAGCTGAGGTATATAGATGGTCATAATGATCTCCTTGCATTTGATAGTATTATCATAGCAGAAAATTTCTCCATTGTCAATATCTGCTCCTTTGCATACAATGTCAATAGACCATAGGAGCAAGAAAGGACAGGAGAAAATGCAAAGCTGTATCATTACCACCATGACCATGACCCTTGCAATGAAGGGACAGAGGTTGCTGAGCGATGCCCGTAACGGGCGGGGCATCGCCGCCAAGGTCATCCGTTTGCCCCAAAAGCTCACCGCAGCGGGATGTGCATGGGGAATTTCCATTGACTGTGCCTACGCAGGCAAAGCCAAACAAATTTTGGAGGATGCCGCCTTCCCCTACGGCAAGTTTACCTATTCGGACGGCACACCCCTTCGCTTAGAATCCAAACCCATTACGGGCATCACGGGAACGCCTCGCACCAACGTGATTCATCGAGGGGGTGAGGACGAATGATCTATCTCGACAACGCCGCTACTACCTATCCCAAACCCGAGTCGGTCTATCGTGAAGCTGAGCGGGTGATGCGGGAATGCGGGGGCAATCCGGGAAGAGGAGGACATTCCCTTGCCCTTGCCGCCGCCGAGGAAATCTACCGATGCCGAGAGGCGGTGGCAGATTTATTGGGCGGCGAGCCCGACCGTGTGGTGCTCACGCCAAATGCCACCCATGCCCTGAATCTCGTCTTAAAGGGGATTCTCAAACCGGGGGATCACGTCCTCACCTCAGCCCTTGCCCATAACAGCGTCCGCAGACCGCTCTACGATCTCTCCCAAATGGGCGTGATGGTAGAGCACTATCCCGTTTTCTCTCACCGGGAGAAGCTATCGGCAGTAATTGGGCGAATGATTCGCCCCAACACCCGTGTGGTGGAGGTGACTCTGCGCTCCAATATCTGCTCCATAGGGCTTCCCCTTGAGGAGATTGCTGCCATCATCGCCCCCAAAGGGATCATTTTGGTAGTGGATGCCGCCCAAGGGGTGGGGATGATGCCTCTTTCCATACGCAAATTGGGAAAAGCGGTGATCTGCGCCCCCGGGCATAAGGGACTGTATGGACTCCCCGGGAGCGGATTCGCTCTCTTTTCCAAAGACATTGCCCCTTCTGAAATTAAGCCACTATTATCGGGAGGAAGTGGACTCTTTTCCAAGGATGCCGAGATGCCCGAGCTCTTTCCCGAGCGATTGGAGGCAGGGACCTTGAACGTGGTTGCCGCCGCATCTCTGCGCAAAGGTATCGAGGAGGTTCGACAAATGGGTGTGGAGGAGATCGATCATCGGGAGCGAATCCTCCGCCGAAAGCTGACGGCAATGCTCATCAGTCTGGGGAAGGCACAGGTTTATTTGCCCCATGCCGATGAGGGTGGGATCGTGCTCTTCAACGTCCGCGGATACAGCGCCGAGGAGGTGAGCGCCTATCTGGATAGCCGCGGCATTTGTACCCGTGCGGGACTCCATTGCGCTCCCATGGCGCACAAGCTGCTGGGCACTCCCGAAGGAGGCGCCGTACGGGCGTCGGTGGGGATGTTCACCACCGATGGGGATGTGACGGCGTTGTGGAAGGCTGTCAGAGAAATGTGAACCGATAGAAAAGAGAAACCCGACCCATGTGGGTCGCTTTTCTTTATCCGATTTTCTTTTCTCGCATCTCACGAACCTTGGGCATTGCCCATCTTGTGATCCGTGTGCCTGCCTCAAAGAGCATAAAGCCAAAGCAGAGTGCTACCCACAACTCGCCTACATAGGAGTAAAGCGTTCGATGGGTATAGGTGGAAACATCGCCTACGATAATCCCCGATACTAAGGGCGCAAGGGAATCGGTGATTTCCCCATTGGGGGTAATGATGGAGGAAATTCCTGTGTTAGCGGCACGCAAGATAGTGCGTCCGCTTTCCACCGCCCGAAGCTGGGCATGGGCATTGTGCTGATAAACCGCAGGAGAGTCCAAATACCAAGAGTCGTTGGTGGACAGCAGGATGATCTCGGCACCGTCCTGCACGCTTTGCCGTGTCAGATACTCGTAAATGGAGTCGAAGCAGACGAGCCGTCCGATCTTTCCGTGGGGAGTCTCCAAAATCGCCGAGCTTGTGCCGGGGGTCAGGGGTTCAGCAAAGAGATTCAGATTTGCCAAAGTGGGAATGAAGGTGCGGATAAATCCCTCCATGGGAAGAAACTCGCCAAAAGGAACCAGCCGCTGTTTACTGTAGGGGAACTCCTCGGTAGTGCCGTCGGGGAAGAAGCAGGTGACCGCGTTGTAGGTATCCTTTTCTACCTTTTCGAAAGTACCAACGAAAACGTGTACGTTATTCTCCTCGGCAAAGTAGCTGATCTGTCCGGCAACTGAGGGATAGTTTTTTACCGCATAGGTGATTACCGTTTCGGGCCACACGATGATGTCGCAGGCCCCCTTGTCTACCGCCTCTTGGGACATTTCCAAATACAGATCAATGGCGCTGGGTGCGTAGGGATCCCATTTGTCTCCCGAGGCGATATTGCCTTGAATCAAACCCACTGATATAGTTTGGTCGGCCTTTTGGGGAACCGACAGACAAATGGCACCGTAGGTGAGATTGCCCACTATAATGGCAAGGGACAAGGCAAGGGCAGGGAGAAGGATGGGTTTCCAGTTCTTTTTTTCAAGGACACGGCAGATGGCATAGCCCATTATACCGTTGACCAGAGCGATCAGGAAGGATACAAACAGTCCGCCAAAGAGATTGGCCGATTGGATCATGGCAAGGCTGTTGGTCTGGGAGAGGGAGAGTCTTGCCCATGGCACGCCTGCCCAGGTGAGGGTCTGCAACCACTCGGAGAAGGTCCACACCGATGCGAACAGCAGGGGCATCAATTTGGGATGGGCGGAGCATTGGCGGAAGAAGATGCCGAAGCAGGCAAAGGTGGTGCCTTGCAGAAGGGAAAGTCCCAGCCAGCAGGTGAGGATGATCAGTAGAGCGTAAAAGGGGGTGACACCCATGAATTCCATGGGATAGAGGTAGAAAAACCAATGAAATACCGTGAGAAAATAGGGGAGCGCAAAGGCAAGTCCGATAAGGTAGACTTTGCGGTAGCGAGCCTTTTGTTCTGTGGCACGCACCAGCGCGATCATGGCAGGAATCATGGACACAAATGCCAAAGGGGAGAGGATTTCAAATAATTGGGTCATGGCGGTGAGGATGCCGCCGATGATGAGAAGAAGCCAAATCATTGAAATTCCTCCAGGAACCAGATTTGTTTTTGGTCTACCGTGAAGCGTTTGCCGTTGAGATAGGCAAGTGCACCTGCATCGGTAGTAAAACGGAAGGTCAGCGCCCAGGAATAGAGGGCTTGATACTTATATCCCTTTGCCCGATCCTCTCGGTTGATGCCGTATTTGCCGTCGCCCAAGAGGGGATGTCCCACCGAAGCAAGATGGGCGCGGATCTGATGGGTTCGGCCGGTGAGGAGATCGATCTCCAACAGGGAGAGTCCGTTTTTCTCTTTCAATACTCGATAACCGGTTTTGATCATACGGGCAGAAGGATCACGGGGGCGTTTCTCGTAAACGGTGACCTGATTTTTGTCGCTGTCCTTGGTGAGCCAGCCGGTGAGCAGACCTTCCTTTTTCTCGAAAATACCATGAGCGGCGCAGAGATAATTTTTGTCCAGCTCCCGATCCCGAACCTTTTGGTTGAGGACGCGCAGTGCCTCGGCAGTTTTGGCGGCGATGACGATGCCGCCCGTGTTGCGGTCGATGCGGTTGACCAGAGCAGGGGCAAAGGATTGCTCGGAGGCGGGATCATATTCGCCCTTGCGGTAGAGATATGCCTGCACATGAGAGATCAGGGTGTTGGTGTCTTCCTCGGCATCCGAATGAACGATGAGCCCTGCCCGTTTGTTGAGGAGCAGGATCTGATCATCCTCGTAGACGATGTCCAGATGAGGGGTCAGCTTGGTAAAGGGCGCGGGAGCAGTTTCCTCTTCCAGCAGATCGGGAGGAAGAAAGAGCTCTACGGTATCGCCTACCGACAGCATTTGTCTGATTTCGGCGCGCTTGCGGTTGACTTTGATCTTCTTTGTGCGAATTCCTTTATAGAGCATGGACATAGGCAAATGCTTTAATGTTTTGGTCAAAAATTTATCCAGACGCTGTCCGGCGTCGTTGGGACCGATGGTTAAAACTTTCATAAAATCACCAAAAGGAGCTTGCCGGGAAGACAAACTCCTTTCTGTCCTTTTCATTGGTTGCTCAGTCGAGCTTGACGATGGGATCGTTGTAAATAATCTTGCAAATATCGGCACCCACACCCTGAAGTTTGCCTACCAGATTGTCGTAGCCGCGCTCGATCAAGTGGATGTCCTCGATGATGGTCTCGCCTTCGGCAGTCAGACCCGCGATGACCATTGCGGCGCCGCCGCGCAGGTCTACCGAACGCACCGAAGTGCCGCGGAGAGGTGCACCGCCGTTGACATAAGCGGTCTTGCCGTTGATGGTGATGTCGGCACCCAGACGGCGAAGCTCGTCGGTATAGCGGAAGCGATTGTCCCATACACCTTCGGTCAGTCGGCACATACCCTGCGCCAAGCAGAAGAGGGCGCAGAACTGAGGCTGCATATCGGTGGGGAAACCGGGATAGGGAAGGGTTTTAATATTACATTTCTGGAGAGGTTCGGTACGGGTAACGATGACAGCATCGTCCTCTTCTTCTACCGAAACACCCATTTCTTCCAATTTAGCGGTGATGGATTCCAAGTGCTTGGGAATGACATTATTGATCTTTACCTGACCGCCGGTAGCGGCAACTGCCGCCATGTAAGTACCTGCTTCGATCATATCGGGAATGATCATGTAGGAGCATCCGTGAAGCTCAGATACAGGCACACCCTTGATCTTGATGGTGTCAGTACCTGCACCGCTGATGCGGCAACCGCAGGTGTTCAGGAAGTTGGCAAGGTCAACGATGTGAGGTTCACGGGCAGCATTTTCGATGACAGTCAAACCGGGAGTGCAAGCAGCTGCCATCATAACGTTCAGAGTTGCGCCAACCGAAACGACGTCGAAGAAGATGGTATCTCCGGAAAGTCCGTGTTCGGGTGCGGAGGCGGTGATCAGATCACTCTCATGAACCACAGTAGCGCCCAATGTTTCGAAGCCCTTGATGTGCTGGTCGATGGGACGCACGCCAAAGCGGCAGCCGCCGGGATAGCCTACATTGGCTTTGCCGAATCTACCCAGCTCTGCACCAAAAAGGTAGTGGGATGCGCGCATTTTACGGGTAAGAACCATGGGGGGGAGAACAGGGGAAACAGCGGAGGCATCGATCTCTACGCTGTTCGGACCCAGCATTTCAACCGTTGCACCCAGATTTTTTAAAATCTTCAGAGAAAGCGCGATATCGTTTACCGCAGGCAGATTGTCGATGCGGCATTTGCCGGGAACCAACAGAGTAGCAAAAACAATGGGCAGAGCCGCATTCTTCATGCCATCGATTTCGATAGTGCCGTATAGCGGCTTTCCGCCGCGAATCAGAATTTTTTCCATAATTTTATGTGATTATATTGGGAGGGATCCTCCGCTAACTACTCCTGATCGATTTTGTAACCGGATGATACGGGTGGCTATTATCATTATAACATGAAACCGTGTCTTTATATGAATAAAGTGTAAATATTTGCGAAAATGGTCGATTTAAATAAAAAAGAAGAATACTCGCTATCAGTCTATGCAAAGATGACCCAAAGAGTTACCCGTTGGATTGGGTTTTATAATAGGCAACGGCAAGGTCGACTACTAAACCGTAACTGCGGGTGCCCTCGGTTTGTCCTTGACTCTGGAGATAATTGTTATTTACTGCAGAGCTGACGTCGGCAACCACATTCTCCCGATATTTTTCAAAGAATGCGCTGTTGGCACGAAATTCATACACGATTTTCGAATCCAAGGTATTGTAAAAATCGGTGTAATAATTGGGGCCTGCAACGTAAAGGGAATTCATCACGTATTCCAGCAGATTCACATACCCGCAGTAGCGAATATAAGGATCGTCCGATTCCAGACACACCAAAAACGCCACGAAATTGGCTTCGTTTTCACGGGCAATGCCACGCTGATGGGCAAGCTCGTGGGCGGCAGTGTAGGGGAGGGAGTAATCGGGGAAGTTGATGTTCAGATTCGCCTCACCTGTGTAGTAGGAGTAGACACCGGTGATGTGGGTATAGGACATGGGCTCGCTGTGGATGACGTATTTGATATTGGAGGAGAAATTATGAAGGAAATCATACTTTTCTCCCGCCTTTTTGTATGCCGCATTCAGCTTGTCATTCATTTCATCCAGACTATAAGGCATTACCGAGAAGTTGGCATAGCGGAAGGTGACTTCGTCCAGCAGGGCGTGGGCGTTGTCCCGCAAAATCTCGGCGGTAGACCAAAGCTCATCTGCCGATACAGGCGCTTGGGTCAGACCCAGCTTCACGTCCAAGGTGGAGCTCTTGTAGCCGGGGGAAAGGGTGAAAACGAACAAAGTATACAGCAGACAGATCACCGACAAAAGTCCTGCGATGGTGCGGCAGTAGATTTTGGCGTTGAACTTTACTGCCAGACGGATGGTCAGGACAATGAGGATGATGATGGCAAACGGTAAGAGCATGAGAGTCATCTCTCCCACCGAGAAGGGGATCCAACCGGTGAGTTTGGCCAGCAAAAAGCGCTCGCCTGTGCAGATGTACTCGATCATGAAATCTGCAAAGCCCACCGAAAGGGAGCAGATGAACTGCAAAATCAAGGCAAGCAGGGCGAGAACAGGGAAAATGTAGATCCATTTGGGAACTGCGCTGTGGAAGAACTTCAGTCCTTTGACGGTCTTTTCCTTGGCGAGGTAGAAATATTTATGGATAACACTCATGGTGAAATCTCCTTGAGCAGAGTTTGCAAATCTTGGGGGAGAGGGGCGGTGAGGGTTATCTCACTTTCTCCATAGGGGATGGTCAGAGTCTCGGCATGGAGGGCTTGGCGATTGATGCGATCATCGGCTTTGCCGTACAATGTGTCCCCCACAATAGGATGCCCGATATGGGCGAAATGTACCCGCAATTGATGGGTGCGTCCCGTTTGGGGGTAAGCGCGCACAAGGGTGTAGCCATTCATACGTGCCACAACCTGGTAGCGGGTCAGAGCAGGCTGTGCGCCTTCGGGCATGGGATCGGTGTCCATGGGGATCGCCTCTCGGGTGATGATGGAGGCTTCCTTCCGACGGATGTAGGCGTCAATTTCGCCTTCCTCCTCATTCAACTCGCCGCAGAGGAGCGCCAGATAGGTTTTGCGGATCTTGCCTGCTTCCATTGCACCTGCCATTTTGGCGGCGGTGAATTTGTCCTTGGCAAGGAGCACTACGCCGCTGGTGTCCCGATCCAGACGGTTGATGGCACGGAAGATGAAGGGGCGGCCTTCTCTTTGTAAATAGAATGCCGCCGCATTGGCAAGGGTATCCCCCGTGTGTCCCATAGAGGGATGGGTAGGCATAAAGGGCGGTTTATTTGCCGCCAGTAGTTCCTCGTCCTCGAAAATGACCGAAAGGGGCAGATCTACTGGCTCGAGGTATGGATTTTGCTCTTCTACTCGATCTTCTACGGCAAGGGAGAGTGTGTCGCCCGTATGAAGAAGGGCGCGGACGGTGACACGGGATCCGTTTAAGACGATACCGTCTTCCAAGCGTTTCAGACGGGAGATTGCTTTATGAGAGTATCCGACTCCCTTCAGGAAGTCGGATACTGTCTTATTGCTCCAAAGATCGGATATAGTGTAGATCACGGCTCAGCAAACGGGAACGGTCCAGCCCATGGTGTCTTCCAGCTTGCCCCACTGAATACCGGTGAGGGTATCGTAAAGCATCTGAGAAATGGGACCGATCTTGCCGCCGTTGAGGGTCATAACGGTCTCGCCGTCGTTGAGCTCGCCCATGGGGGAGATAACTGCGGCAGTACCGGTACCGAATGCCTCGCTGAGGGTGCCGTTCTTATATGCGTCCAGCACCTCGTCGATGGACAGCTTGCGCTCTTCCACGGGAATGCCCTTGGACTTCAGCACCTCGATGCAGGATGCACGGGTAACGCCGGGGAGAATGTTGCCCTCGGACAGCGCAGGGGTGATGACCTTGCCGTTGATGACGAAGAATACGTTCATTGCGCCAACCTCGTCGATGTACTTGTGTTCCACGCCGTCCAGCCACAGAACCTGTGCATAGCCCATCTTTTCAGCCTTATCCTGACCGATGAGGGAGGATGCGTAGTTACCGCCTACCTTTGCGAAGCCGGTGCCGCCGCGGACTGCACGAACATATTCACGCTCGATGAAGATCTTGACGGGGTTGATGCCTGCCGCATAGTATGCTGCAACGGGGGAGAGGATGATGGCAAACAGATAGGTCTTGGAAGGATGTACGCCCAGATGTACATCGGTAGCGATGATGAAGGGACGGATGTAGAGGGACTTGCCTTCCTCGTGGGGAACCCAGTCCTTATCCATTTCAACGATCGCCTTGATCGCCTGGAGCGCGTCCTCGGGATCGATCTCGGGGATGCACATACGGCGGTTGGTGTTGTTCATACGCTCGATGTTCTTCTGAGGACGGAAGAGCTGAATCTTGCCCTCGGGAGTGTAGTAAGCCTTCAGACCCTCAAACATTTCCTGCGCATAGTGGAAGACCATGGTTGCAGGATCCAGAGAGAGGGGACCGTAAGGAACGATGCGCGCGTCATGCCAGCCGATGCCCTTGGTGTAATTCATCAGGAACATATGGTCGGTGTAATAGTTACCGAAGCCCAGTTTATCGTAATCGGGTTTCGTTTTGGCTGCTGTAGTTTTGGTAATTTTAATATCCAGCATTTTGAAAACCTCCGGGAATGATTAATGAAATCCTTTCTATTTTAGCACAAATAAATGAAGATTTCAAGACTGTTTGATGATTTTTTCTGCCAAGATGTATATTTTTTTGCAAATACGGCAGAATGAACTTGCAAGTATTATTTTCGGAGGATCTTATGAAAAAATTGATTGTCCCCCCTTTGTGTGCTCTGTTGCTGATGTCCTCGGCAACGCTGGGCGCATCCTATGCCAAAGAAAGCGGCGATAGCCGAGTCATTCCCACTGCCATCCGCGTTTCCCCTGCATTGGACGTGCTGGCCACCGACCTCACCCTTACTAAAACCGGTTTGGTCGCTCACGAGATCGTTTTCTCCCCCTTGGATTTTGAGTCTATGCTGGGAGTGGGACGCCTGTCCAGCATTACGGTGCTCACCCTCCCCGATCCCCAGGTAGGCACGCTCTATCTGGAAACCACCCCTGTGATGAAGAATCAGGTGATCTCCCGTGCTGCGCTCTCCGCTCTGCGATTTGTTCCCGCCACCGACAAGGAAGGGGATTGCTCCTTCGTTTTCGGAACAGTGTCTACCTCTCAGCCCTTGGCACTCTCTTGCGTTCTGCGCCTGTCCGACGGTGTAAATCTTGCTCCTCAGACAGCAGGGAAGCAGACCGTAGCCCTTGCCACTATGGCAAACATCCCCGTGTGGGGCAGACTCACTGCCTCCGATCCCGAGGGGGATACGCTCACTTATCGCATTCTTTCCTATCCCGAAAACGGTACTCTTCGTATGACCGACCGTGAGGAAGGACGATTCTGCTACACCCCCGTAGCGGGCTTTGAGGGAAAGGATCGCTTCACCTACGTGGCAATGGATGCCTGGGGCAACGCATCTGAGAAAATGACCGTGGAAATGACCGTGGAGAAGAATACCACCAACATCACCTATTGCGACATGAAGGGCAATCCCGCCCTCCTGCCTGCTATGCGACTTGCCGAAGCAGGGGTGATGATCGGGCAGACCATCGGTGCATCGGCGTATTTCCATCCCGAAACCACGGTGACACGGGCGGAATTCTTGGCAATGGCACTTTGCGCATCGGGGGTGGATGTGCCTGAAAAGGCGGAGAAGACCTCCTTTGCAGATGATGACGAAATCCCCGCTCATCTGCGCAAATACGTGAGCTATGCCGCCGAAAAGAGCTATATCAGCGGCAATTTAGCAGACGGAACGGGTTCTTTTGAGCCGAGCCGCGGAATCACCTATGCGGAAGCGGCGGTAATGCTGAAAAATGTGCTGAACCTCACCGCATCGGGCTCCCATCTGGTGTTTGCAGAGGAAGACAGCGTTCCCGCTTGGGCGGAAACGGCAGTCTGGGCGGTTGCCGAGGCAGGACTTTTCCCTGAAGGCGTATTTGCCGCCGATTCCACCCTCACCCGTGCCGATGCGGCAGTCATGCTGGCAAAGGTATTGGAGAGATAATCGCATATGATTTCCCAAAGGGGGACTTCTTGAAAGAAGTCCCCCTTTGAATCCTCCAAGAACTTTTGATAACGCCGCAATTTTGCGGCGTTGACTTGATTTTGGGGCATATCTGTGGTATAATTAGTTTAGTTAGGAAGGTGAGTACAATGAGTGAACTGCGCTATCAAGAACTTTCAGACTTTGATGAATTCAATGCTGATGAAATATTGCAAAATGCTACGGTGGAGGAATTATTGGAGCTTCCGTTGACGGCGGGACTGTACTGGGCAAGCGCAGAACGAGCGCAGAAGGTTTGTCTTGCGTTGATCACCCATGAAAACGCAAACGTACGCGCCAATGCTGTGATGGGGCTGGGGCATATTGCATATACCAAAGGGAAATTGGATAAGCGTTTGATCAAGCCGTACATTTTACAGGAGATCCGTACCAATACAGAATTTCGTGGCTCAATCATGGGGAGTATTGAGGAGATCAACCTTTATATGGGGTGGGATCTGGCAAAAAAAGAAATTGAAAAGTTAAAGCGGAATAATTAAAACTGTCCTCAAAAATAATTGTGCAGAGGAGGAGCTCTCAATAAGTAGCCCCTCCTTTTTGTTTGCAGAAGTTTACAAATTGTTCACAATTGGATGGGCGAATTTGCTGGCAATTAACTGGGTTTTGTGGTACAATAATCCTTACCCATTGTTTAATTGAAAGGATAACCAAATGCTTCGCTTTCCAGTAAAAATTTTGGCACTGACCTCTGCCGCTCTGCTGTTGTTTGGCGGCTGTCAGATGCAGATCATAAATGATCCCACTACCGCCGGTACGTCCGCTACCGCCGCTCCCGAGACTTCCAAGCAGACGGCGGCATCTACTATCCCCACCACGACTCCCGTAGTCACCCCCGGGACCACTACAACTCCTCCCGAAACCAACGAGCCTGCAACTACCACTCCCCCTGCAACTACTACCACTGCTCCCGTTACCACCACTACACCCCCTACCACTACCGCACCTCCTACCACTACTACGACCCCTGCGGTTACATGGCCTACCCCTGAGGATAAGCCCAATCCCACCGGTAAAAAGAGAGTGGCATTCTCCTTTGACGACGGCCCTCACTCTACACTGACCTATAAGTTTGTGGACAAGTTGAAGGAATATGGCGCAACGGCAACCTTCTTTGTAGTAGGCAACCGCCTGGGCAAATCGGGCGGCGCGGCGATTCAATACGTGTATGAAAACGGTTGCGAGATCGGTCTTCACAGCTATACCCACGAGCCTTCCCTCTATTACAGCAAGTGTACAGAGGAGGAATATTTCCGCGATATGCAGCAGACGGCAGATGCTGTTGCTAAATACATACCTGCCACCGTCACCCTCATGCGTCCTCCCGGAGGCAATATCACCAAGGATCGCATTGCATCCTGTCCTTACGCAGTCATTAACTGGAGCGTAGATTCCCTGGACTGGAAGTATAAAGCACGCGGTGATGAGGCAACCAAACAGAAGAACATTGAGATTATCGTCAACAATGTAATGAACCAGATCGATGACGGCGATATTGTCCTGATGCACGAGCTGTATGAGAACTCCTATGAGGCGTTCAGCATTATCATTGAACGTCTGTATGCCGACGGCTACGAGGTCGTATCGGTTACCGAGCTGCTGGGCAGCAGTCTGCAGGCGGGTAAACTGTACAATTACAAGAAATAACGGAAAACCCCATCGGAGCAATCCGATGGGGTTGTTGTTTTAGTCTACAAACAGACGAATAGCGTTCTGAATTTCACGGTCCCAGTAGAACCAGCTGTGGTCACCGTCGGTTTCCGAGTAGGTGAGATCGTAGCCGTACTGCTCAAACAGCTCCTTAGCGCGGCGGGAGTCCTTGATCAGACCGTCCTGCAGTCCACACCACAGATAAACCTTGGGCAGGGGCTTTCCGCTCTTTGCCGCTTTTTCGATAAGTGCGTATACATCATTGTCCGAGCCTGCGATGGTGGAGGAGTCGCCGAAGATATCGTCCCACATTTTGCCGAAACGGCGGGGAATCGCTACATCGATTGCGCCCGAGAAGGATGCAACGCCGGCGAATTCTTCGGGTGCGGAGAGCGCCATTTTCAACGCGCCGTAACCGCCCATGGAAAGACCGGCAACGAAATTGTCCTCTCGCTTGTCGCTCATGCAGCGGAACATGGAGCGGCAAACGGCAGGGACTTCTTTGGTGATGAAGGTCTGCCAGCGGTCGCCGTGTGCCATATCGGTGTACCAGGATTTGCCTGCCGCAGGCATAACTACCGCCAGATTCTTGTCAGCCGCATAGCGCTCGATGGAGGTGCGTCTTTGCCAGATGGTGTGGTCATCGGACAGACCGTGAAGCAGATAAAGAGTCTTGCAGGTGCCGCCGCCCGAGGTGTTCATGCCGATCAGGGTACGGGACTGCTGGGGAATGATCACGTCCATAGATGCCGCCATGCCCAGCACGTCAGAGTGAAAGTTTACGTGTACAAGTGCCATAGTATGCCTCCGAAAGATTTAGTTGGGTATAGTATAACACAGATCGGGGAATTTTTCCAGTGGTTTTGCTGAAAAAAGTCCTCCATTCGGGGGACTTTTTCGATTTCCATTTCACAGCGGGCATTCTTTGCTGTCGATGGAGAGTGGATAGTTCTTGATGTCGCCGAGGAAAAACTCGGGCAGACCGCCCTCTAAAACGGCGGCTTCCACCAAAGAACGGTTGATAAGATAGGGCATCTTTTGGAGTAGGATCATGGCATATTCCCAGTCAAATTCCCCGTCTAATACACGGGTGAACAGGTGAAAGAGATCCTCTGCGTCCACAAAACGGCAAAATTGTCGGAATACCCGCTTATCCAGCACATTGAAGTCGGAGTTTGCTACCAAATGTACGTATTCTTCGGAGAGAATAAATTCGTGCAAGAGGGCAAGATAAGAGATGTTCAGTCCGAAGTGCTGCAGTCCGGCGCAGATGATGGAGATGGTGGAATGCTTAAGAAAAGGGGAGCAGGACAGCATTTCTTTTGCCGACAGCCGTCCTTCGCGGATCATGGCGGCAATTTCGTCGGGAGATGCTTGTGCAATCTCTTTTACAATAGATTCTTCCCGTTGAGATAGCTCTGCGGAGCGCACCAGGGCGGTAAGATTGACCTGATAGATCTTGGCGATTTCGGTGAGCAGATCTACGGTGGGGAAGGTTTCTCCTCTTTCCCAATTGGATACCGCTTGGGGGGATACGCCGATCCATTCTGCCACCTGCCGTTGGGTGTAGCCTGCTTGATTGCGCAGATCGGTAATATAGTTTCCAAAACGGATCAAATTGAACATAATGTCCCCTCCTTGGCACTTGTAGTGATTTCATTATAGCAAACTCTCTCGCAGTTGTCAAACAAGTATTACTTGACAGTCACTTTTTTCAAAAACCCCCTTGAAACTCTGCTCAAAATGTGCTATACTATACTGTATTATTCTAAAAAGGACTGATAAAATGCTCAATCTCAAAAAACGCATCGCAGAGACCCTTGCCGCTACCCTCGCGTCCATGACTACCGCTGCCACCCCCGACGCAGACGAGCTGGCAACTCTCTTGGAATATCCCCCCGACAGCACTATGGGCGACCTTGCGCTTCCCTGCTTCCGCTTTGCGAAAGTCATGCGCCGTGCCCCCAAGATGATCGCTGAGGCGATTGCCGCTACCTTCACCTGCGAGGGTGTTGCATCGGTATCTGCTGTCAACGGCTATCTGAATTTCAAAATCTCCCCCGATTTCTTTGCAAAATCCGTGCTCTCCGAAATCCTCACCAAGGGCGCTGACTACGGCAAGCTGAACATCGGTGAAGGGAAGACCGTAGTCCTGGACTACTCCTCCCCCAACATCTGCAAGCCCTTCCATATCGGACATCTGGGCACCACCGTCATCGGTCACTCCATCCGTCTCACCCACGAGTTCATGGGCTACAACTGTGTAGGTATCAACTACCTGGGCGACTGGGGCACTCAGTTTGGTAAGCTGATCACTGCTTATCGCAAGTGGGGCTCTAAGGAAGAGGTAGAGAAGGGCGGCATCGACTATCTGGTGGACATCTACGTCCGCTTCCATGCCGAGGCCGAGAACGATCCTACTCTCAATGATCTGGCTCGCTACGAATTCCACAAGATGGAGGAAGGCGACGAGGATAATATTGCTCTCTGGAACTGGTTCAAGGAAATCTCTCTGGAGGAATACGAGCGTACCTACAAGCAGCTGGGTATCACCTTCGATTCCTATTTGGGTGAATCCTTCTATACCGACAAAATGCCTGCACAGGTGCAGAAGCTCCGTGACATGGATCTGCTGAAAATCGACGACGGCGCATCCATCGTGGATCTGGAAGCCTATAAGCTCCCTCCCTGTCTGATCCTCAAGCGAGACGGCTCCACCCTGTATCCTACCCGTGACATTGCCGCCGCTGTTTACCGCAAGGAAACCTACGATTTCGACAAGTGTATCTATGTCACCGCTAATCAGCAGTCCCTGCACTTTGCACAGTGGTTCAAGGTGGTTGAACTGATGGGCTACGATTGGTTCGACAAGCTGGTTCACGTGCCCTACGGCACCATCAGCGTGGAAGGCGTGAAGCTCTCCACCCGTCACGGTAATATGCTCCTGCTTCGCGATGTGTTCGCAGCTGCTATTGACAAGGTAAGCGAGATCATGGCAACCAAGTCCCCCGATCTGCCTGACCGCGACAAGATCGCAGAGGAAGTGGGCGTTGGCGCTGTTATCTTCTATTATCTGCTTGGCGGCATTGGCAAGGACTCTAGCTTCGTCATGAACGATGCCCTTTCTTTCGAGGGTAACACCGGTCCTTACGCTCAGTACACATACGCTCGTACCTGCTCCATTCTCGACCGTGTGGGTGAGTTTGCCGAAACCGATGCAACCCTTACCGCTCCCGAAGAGATCGAGCTGGCGAAGACCCTCTCCCGTTTCTCTGAGTGCGTGCTCCGTGCCATGAAGGAATACGAGCCCTCCAACATCACTCGTTACATTCTGGACGTATGCTCTGCCTTCAACCGCTTCTATCACAACTGCCCCATCCTTTCGGCAGACAGCGATGATGCGAAGAACACCCGTCTGATGCTCACCAAGGCAACCAACACCGTCCTCGGTAACGCTCTGCCTCTGATCTGCCTGAAGACCCCCAGAAAGATCTAAATTATTTGGGGCTCTGCCTCATACCCCGCCAGCCCTTTTTGAAAAAAGGGCTGGACCCCAAAAACTTCTGATGAGCGCCACAAATACTTGTGGCGCGGGAGAAGAATAGATTCCCTCATTATGAAACTGACTTAGCTTCTATTTGATGCTATGAAAACACTCTCGGCATAGCACAGCCAAGGAAGTAGGGGATGGAGTCTGAGGAAGGGGAAGAAAACTTCGGCGTTTGAGATGGTTTCTTCCCCTTCCTCAGAAACGAAAGATTTGCACAAAATTATCAATAGAACGATAAACAAGGAGAAAATATATGTCCGGACATAGCAAATGGAAAAATATTATGCATAAGAAGGAGAAGACCGACGCACAGAAGGCGAAGGTGTTCACCAAGATCGGTAAGGAGATCGCTATCGCAGTACGCGAAGGCGGTGCCGATCCCAACTCTAACGGCAAGCTGGCTCAGCTGATCACCAAGGCTAAGTCGCTGAACGTTCCCAACGATAATATCAAGCGTGCCATCGATAAGGCAAACGCTGACGGCGTAGTTTACGAG
>JAZRIH010000229.1:0-5067 GCA_045645175.1 Eubacteriales bacterium
TACAGAATGAATATTTGCTATATTTTCCGCGCGACGAGTATTCGTCGCGCTTATCAAAAATTCTTGAAGGGGTGAGTTGTTGCAAAGCAACAACGAGAGGGAACTTCTTTCAAGAAGTTCCCCTTTGTTTCAATCAATTCAATTCATTTTCATCTTACCGGATGCTTCCAGGAGCTTGATGAACAAGCCGCCCTGTACGGAGCGATGACGGAAGCCTACCTGCAGACCGGTGGTTACCCAGTACCAGTCGGTCATGGGGCAACGGGACTCGGAGAAGTTGTAGGTCTGCCACAGGTGGTGAACCATTTCCTCGAAGGTCGCCTTATCTTCTGCCAGAGTCGCAGTCCAAACCAGCCAGTCAGACTTGGTGTAGGGCTTGCGGTTGTCCAGAGGCAGACCGTAGGGATAGGTCTTTTCCTTGTAGGATGCCACTTCGGTAGCGATGACGTTCTTGTCCATTACATTGGTACCGAACAGCTTATCCCACACGATGTTGTACTTCATGGAGAAGGAGCCGGGACGGTCGAATGCCAGCTTATAGGAGCCGTCGCCGTTGGAGGCACGAACAGCCCAGTCAGCAGCCAGTTCCTTTGCCTTTGCCAGGAATTCGTCTGCCTTAGCGGTTTCGCCCATCATCTTGTAGATCAGGGACAGACCGATGATACCCGAAATTGCCTTCAGGGACAGGTTACAGTTATGTGCCAGGTGACCTGCGAAGTCATCGGTGCAGAGCTGATTTGCAGGGTCTGCGCCGTATTTCAGCAGATAGTTTGCCCAGGATTCCAACAGATCCATGTTTTCCTTTGCGAAGGAAACATCGCCCGATGCGATGGCATGGGTTGCCGCCATAACGATCATGTTGCCGCATTCCTCAACGGGCATCTGACCGTCGATATTGTTGTCGGCGTAAACCTGACCGTTTACGTGAGGATACTGACCTGCATCGTGGGGAGCGAAGTCAAACTTCAGCACCTTTGCCCACTCGTCGCTGCGGGAGTATTTGTAGATGGGACGCATCATGCCTGCTACCAGCTCGGGATTGTAGAGCAGGAACATGGGGATGGAGGGATAGGAAACGTCAACCGTTGCCGCACATCCGTTGGAGTGGCACTCCTTGGAGATGTAGAGAATGTTGCCGTCGGTGTCCAGTACCAGCTTGTGAGCCGCGCATACCTGACGGTAAGCAAGGGCAAGCAGTTCAGCGTATTCCTTGCCGCCTGCTGCTTCTGCATCGGTGGCAAGCTTTGCGGAGAAGGCGTCCGCCTTTGCCATTACGTCGGTGTAATCAGCGTATGCGTTGACGATCTCGTCGGTGATCAGCGCGCCGTCCTTGCTCCACCAGGTCTTCAGACGCTCGCCGAAGTAGATCATAGACTCTACGTCGTCATAAGCGAAGGTGAAGACGGTGCCACAGGGACATACGGTATTTTCAGCAGTTACGAAGGTCATGAAGATAGATTCGCCGTGACGCTCTCTTTCACGGAAGTCACGTCTTTCTCTAAATGCCATGGGGATCTCCTCAACCTTTGCGGAGCCGCCCTTGGTAGACAGGTAGAAATAACCCCAATCGATACGGATATCGTCACCTCTGCGTGCCAGAACATTCTGACGCTTGTTGCCCATCTTAGCGGTAGCAATGCCATCGCCCAGGGTCATCACTTCGGTATCTACGCTGCCAATGCCACGGAAGTCAAGGCAGATTTCCTCGGAAACAGACACCTTTGCGCTAACGGTGTGCTCAGCGCCATCGATAGAAGTGTAGGACAGCTTCAGATAGGAGATGGGACGGGTGAGGTAGTAGTAGTCATCGGGCAGAAGGGGGGTGGAGAAGAGTGCGGTGAGGCGGATGCCTGCGCCCTCGAAGACGTACTCGGTGGACAGAGCGGTGACAGTCAGATCAACCTGCTCCAAGATGGGCATTCTTCTGTTGTGCTTGCCCATAAAAATATACTCTGCGCCGTCTACGGTAACGGTACCGATCATAGTATTGGGCTTACCGGTCCAATGCTCGGTGACGGAATCGGTGAGTTTATCGGCAGGAGACCACACGGAAAAATAGGGATCCACGGTGATCAGCGGCACGGACGGAGGTCTGAGTTTCATAAGCATATCCTTTCGATGAGGAAAATTTTCGGAACATATCCGTAAATACTGTAACACATTTTCACTAATTTGTCAATACGAATTTGTAATTTTGTCGTTTTTTTACACAAATACACATTTGAAAAGGAAATCCAATTCCATCTTTCCTATCCCATACACCCACAAAAATTCCCCGCCCTTCTTGCGAAGAGCGGGGATAGATGGTTAATCCAGATTAGACGAGGTATTGCTCATGTCATAGCCCACGATCAGACCGTCCAGAGCCTTGTCGGGAGTCAGCGACTGGATCTCGCCGGCAGTCAGCGCACGATTGTAGATCTGCACGCCAGCCATGTCGCCTCTGAACTTACGGTCGGTGGAATCGGGCTGAATGCCGATACCCAGTCGGGATGCGGTGGTGGCATTGCCGGTAAATGACTTGGAGCCAACCAGCTTGCCGTTGACGTAGAGCTTCAGTCCCGCACTGTCACGGAGAGCGGTGAGCTGGAACCATTCATTCAGCGCCACCCCAGCATCGCTGGGAGATACGGTGATGATGTTGCCCCAACCCGTATCGTAGACGAAGAATTCCAATCTGCCGCTGCTGTCGATCTTCAGCGCCATCTGAGTGTCACCGGTGGAGGCGATCACGTTGTGGGAGTTGAAATCGTGGAGCTTCACCCATGCGTTGATGGTGAACTGTCCCTTACCCGAGAAGGTGTTGCGGATAATGGAGTTCTTATCGCTGAAAATGAAGTTGCCGTCAAAGGAGGATCCTACAGGAGAGGTTTCATCCTTGGATACCGAACCTGCATTGGCGGTGGTGGAGAAATTGCCTGCCATATCGTTGAAGATGGTCTGGATAGAGCCGTCCTTTTCCACAACCTGCAGGATCTTGTAATTGGTCACCAGCTTCTTCTGTCCGTCGGTGAGCGCATCGTACATAGCACGAACGGTTTCCACCTTGGAGGGATCCTGCATCAACGCCTGGATGGCGTCGGTCACTCTGCCTGCCAGAATCTCGTCGATCTCCTTGGGACCGATGGACTCGCTGTCTCGCCACAGACGGGCAAGATCGGTAAGGGCATCGGCATCTGCACCCTTAGCAAAGGGAACGAGGGTGACCTCAAAGGTCAGGGGCTCGCCCATGGGGATGCGGTACTCATTGAGGGTATCGGGACCGCAGGATGCGCCGCCCGTACCGCGGGACATATAGGAAAGAGTGAGATAGGTATGGCGAATCGTACCCGACAGCTGATAAGTGTACTTGATGCTCTTGAGATGCTGTGCCGTAAAGTGGAGCGCTTGGGCTTCCATGTTGTCGGACACCGCCAAAATGCCGGTGTTCAGGGCATCGGAGGTGAGAGCGAACCAGCGCACGCCCATCATATTACCGGTATCCTGGGGCTTGCCGTAGGGATAGAAATTATCAGTAACGGTAGAGGAGTAAATGCCGGGCAGACCGTTACGCATACGGTCCACGAAGCCGTCGGCATCGCCGTAGCCGTACCATGTGGTGTTCTCGTAGGAAGCAGGGAGGGTGAGGGTCAGACCGTAACGAGCCAGCTCGGCAGTGCCTTGCTGATCCAGGATCGCCTTAATGCCGATCTCACCGCTGCCGTAGATCGTATACTGCATGGTCTGCACGGAGCTGCCTGCATTGCGCAGAGCCAATACCGCACTCACTTCCACGCTCTTCTGATCTTTAGACAGTGCATAAGTAAGAGATTTCACCTCGCTGATGCCCACGCTGTCCCAGAAATTGGACTTATCGTTGGAGATCTGCGCTCTGCGGTAGGTGGGAACAAGGGGTTCGCTCAAAATGCTTTCTCCCTTGTATACATAGGATGCCAGCGCGCCGTCTGCTTTGGTAAAGGTGGCTTCAAAATCGGTACCCTTCACCAGGATGGCATCGTCGGTCTCGGTAACCACCAGCGAAGGCATCGCACCGCGGTCAGCGGCGGTGTGGGCAACTGCAACGGGAACATCGAAGTGCTCGCTGGCGATCACGTAACCTGCCTTTGCCCATTCGGTGTCGGTTTTCAGCTTGGCAAGGACTACCAGAGAGAATTCATCGTCGGCATTTACTACGCTAGGCATCTGATAAGGAACGGTAATGGGGATCGTTTCACCGGGAGCACAAGAGATGGTCAGATCGCCGCTGTCCACGGTCTTACCGTTTTGTCTGAGCTCATAGGAGAAGGTATAGGCAGAGAGATCGGTGTATCGGAACTCATTGAACACCGTCACCTTGCCGCTGCCGATTTCGGTAATATCCGAGGTAAACCACACGTTTTGGTATACGTATTTCACCTCAGCGCCTTCAGGCTGGATGGTGCGGTCGGGAGAGATAATGCCGTTCTGACAGAAATCGCCCGAGTTGATCTGATCGCCCCATGCACCGCCGTAGGCATAGTAGTAGCCGGTGCCCAGATAGTCATTGGTGCGGTCGGGGATCTGCGTGTAGAGGGTCTGATCCACGAAGTCCCAGATGTATGCGCCCAAGAGATTATCATAGGCGCGGATTACCTGCCAATATTCGTAGAGATTGCCTGCGGAGTTACCCATGGCGTGGGCGTACTCACAATGGAGCCACGGCATCTTGTTGGACGCCTTGCCCATGCCTTCCATCGACTCGATGGTCCAGTACATACCGCTTCCCACGTCTACACCGCCGCCGGTGCCGTAGGATTCAAAATGCACCATACGGGTGGAATCCAGTTTCTTGGTATCCTTGATGATCTCCTCGTACACACGGGATTGGGAGGTTTCGTTGCCCAGCGACCAAATGAGGATGGAGGTGCGGTTCTTTTCCCGCTCCACCAAGGAGAGCATACGGTCCTTCACCACATTGCGGAAATACTTCTCGGTCTGAGAGGAATCCACATTGTAATGGCTCTCGATATTGGCTTCCGCCAGCACCAAGATGCCGTAGCGGTCGCAGAGATAGTACATATACTTATCGTTGGGATAGTGAGAGGTACG
>JAZRIH010000230.1:0-34891 GCA_045645175.1 Eubacteriales bacterium
CAGAACGACATGGCTACGATCCGACTTTGCCCACCATGCCTGCACCGATGAGTCCCACACGGATACCGAAATTGCCGGGATAAGCGGCGGCAACTTGCCGTGACTTAGAAATCTCTCCTCGGCTGTACAGCGCAGACGAGCGAAAAAATCCCTTGGTAGCCAGTAAGATCTGGCTGACGGTGTATTCCGCCACGGGAATGGCGTTGGCGGCGTATGCCGAACTGATTTTGACTCCGCACTCGAGAAAAGGAGCGGCAAATCCCTTCACCGAGCCTGCGGCGTAAAAGAGGGCACGAAGGTTGGGAAAATAGCGCGCGATCTCCTCCTCCGAGAGCGCAGGCATCCCCCAAGTGCTGAAGAGACATTCCACATGGGCAGTTTCTACCAAGCCTTCCTTCAGCATAGTATGCGTGATCACTTGAGGGGACAGTCCTACTTCTGTCATCAGGTGGTTGAGCGTTTGTTCAGAGTAGACCCGACCGATGGAATTCGGATCGCCAATCAAGATACTGTGCATGATTATTCTCCTGTTTTCATCAAGATCAGATTCACCGTTCCGGGCGCGAGGGTCAGCACATGAGATGCGGACTTGCGCTGGCTGATCACCACTTCACGGTCCGGCGTATTAAAGGCATCAAAGGAATCGGCAGACAAGCTGATCCATTCCTTCGCCTCGTACCGGGAAGGCAGTTCTAACGTATACTCGCTATCCTGAGAGATGTTGGTTATAAACAGACAGATCGTGCCATCGTCACGCAGGCTGGCGGAGGCATCCAGTGCGCTCATCTGCCCTGCGAATTCGGCATTGAATACAGGGGAATCCAGCTTGCAGTCGATCCGCTTGCCCGAAAGATGATCTCTATACAGCTTCATTACATGATAGACCGTCTGCACGTAAGATTGATCTCCTGCCGTCAGGATCGGTGCGAGGACGTTAACCATCTGTGCCAAATTGGTAATGGCAATATGGTCTGCGTAATGAACGAAGGTGTTCATCATACAGGACACCCAAAGTGCATCCCGCCAGTTATAGACCATCTTTACACCGTAGCGGTTATCCTCGCCTCTGGGCGTGCTGTTCCAGATATTCCACTCATCGATGCAGAGCTTGATGGCATCCTGTCTCTTTGGGAAACGGTACCATTTATTGAAAGGCTCGTTTCGATCGGAATAGTTTTTGACAAAGGGGATCAGCTTGTCCAGCATATGTCTGAAATGATACAGAGAGCCGAAGGGGCCGTACTGTCCGTGACCGCCTGAGTAATGATGGATAGAAAAATAGTCACAAACAGGACCCAGGGAGTCAAGGATCTGCTCGTTCCAGTCGGGGGCGCGCCCGTCGCCCACAAAAACCAGCTTGATGGTTGGATCCATCAGCTTCATGTACTTGGTAAATTCCCATGCATCGGAAATATAGCGTTTGGGATCGTGCTGTGCGCCGAGATCGGGCACGGCATTGCTCTCGTTGCCGATGCACCAGTATTTGACGTTGAAGGGTTCGGGATAGCCGTGGGCAACACGCAGATCGGCATAATACGTGCCTGCTTCACCGTTGCAATATTCCACCCAATTGGCGGCTTCTTCGGCGCTGCCGCTTGCCATATTGACACAAAGCATAGGTTCAGCGCCCAGCTTGCGGCAGTATTCGATAAACTCAGCCGTGCCGAATGCACCGTCGATGATACCGCCCCAGATGAGATTTCTTCGCTTTTTGCGCTCACTGAGCGGACCGATGGAGTCCATCCAGTGGAAGATATTGACGTAAGTACCGCCGGGCCAACGCAGGATAGTGGGGCGCAGACCTTTGGCTTTTTCCAGTACATCCTGACGAATGCCCTTTTCATCGGAGGAAGGGCTGTTCGGGTCGTAGACGCCACCCACGATGCAATTTTCGATAAATTCAATGAAGTGCCCGAAAATCAGAGGACTGATCTCGGTTTGGGCAGTCTCAAGCGCGAGCTTGATGATCTGATTAGCTGACATTGCCGATTCTCCTTTACAAATGCATGGGTTCGATAGTTCTTCAAACGCTTATTGGTTTTATTGGAAGCCTCAAGAGTAGGGACAACTTAATCAGTATACTTGTGAAGACAGATGACCTGCACCTTACCGCTGATCTGCATTTCTGCCGGATCGGCGAATGAAGTCTGCCTCTTTCAGATTGGTGACTTCCTTACTGACCGAACAATCGGTCTTCTACCGAAGCACACAGATAGTGGTATACGGGCAAATGCAGTTCTTGAATCTTGTAAGTTTCGATTTCAGGCACTTTTACGGTGCAATCGCACAACGCAGACAGCTTGCTGTCTTTCGCACCCGTAAGAGCCAAGGTTTTCGCCCCCATAGCTTTGGCGACCTTGGCGGCAGCAACCACATTCGCAGAATTGCCCGATGTGGAGAGCGCGATCAGAAGATCCTCCTTGCGGGCATATCCAAACACTAACTGCGCGTACACCAGCTCAGCATCTACATCATTGGCAAATGCCGACAAAACCGCACTTTGCGCAGGTATGGAGATGGCAGGAATGCCCTGCTGCAGTGTTTCAATCAATCGATCTGCCTCGTCTGTCAAAGTGTCTTTGAAACGCTTGGCGGTTTCATCATCCATTCTTCGCTTCAAAAGAAAACCCTTCATCAGCTCGCCTACCATATGATCGGAGTCGGCACAAGATCCGCCGTTTCCGCAGACCAGTATTTTTCCGCCTGCATGATAGGTATCGAGCATCATTTTTTCTGCCGTGAGGATATCTCCCCTACAGTCTTTTAGTTGTGGGTATCTGCTCAAAAGACTGTTAAGCATTTGAACTTCCTCCTTCAAAGGCAACGGCAAGCGCCGCAAAGTCACCAATACTCTCCCCCAACAATGCAGGAAGAACGCGGCAAACCGATCTTGCGGTACTCAGCGCTTCGACAGATAATACCCTTTCCATATGCGGACGAATCAGGTCTTCGGCGCGTGTAAATATACTGCCGATCACGATTGCCTCAGGATTCAGAAGGTCAACCAGTATGGCAAGGCTTCTTCCCAGCATTTCACCACAGATTCTGTATGTCTCAAGCCCTACCTCATCGCCTTGATGTGCGAAATCAGCAAGCACTTTGGCGTTTATGGTGTCCAGATCGGATATGCTTTTACAATAAGGAAGTGTCTTGCCGCATTGGAGCTGCTCCATCGCCAATGTCCGTCCGATTTGTGCAATACCACCGCCACTGCAAAAGCCCTCCACAGACCCCTGCTTTCCATAGCCAACAGGACCATACTCTGCAAGTCTGATATGACCGATTTCGCCTGCCATACCGTTAGTGCCATTATACAGCCTTCCGTCCAGAATGATCCCTGCACCAAAGCCTGTACCAAAGGTGAGGAATATCATATTTTTCGTTCCTTTTCCCGCACCGTATTTCCATTCAGCCAAAGCGCAAGCGTTGGCATCGTTACACAGGTATGCAGGGATGTGAAATCTTTCTTCGAGAATATGGGTAATGGGTATGTTATCCCATCCAACCAGATTGGGCGGTGACAAGATCACTCCTTTTTCAGCGTCCAGAGGACCGCCACAGCTGATCCCGATAGCATCCCCTTCTCCGATCTCCGAAACGGCTTTTATGATTCTCTCCAAAGTTTCTTCACAGGTGGTGGTATCAAATCTGATCTTTTTTTCAATATGCGTGTCATCACCAAGGACAACAGCGCATTTAGTTCCACCTATATCAATTCCAATTTTCATATAAACTATTATACTCAGTAATGAGAACTTCTTTCCATGTATTTGTTTCGTATGAATAGTAGTAGGTGTTGATACTGTACGCACCGAAGGTAGCATGCAACGGTGCAGGAAGAATACCACCCGAAAGCTCTGCATCGGTAGCGACACCATCGGTCTCGTATGCTCGGATTACGATACCCTTTTGATCCTCGGATACTTTCAGCGCAGAGACCACAATGTTTTCCCGATTGCATACGAAACCGCAAAATTTCCGAGAGAGCGTACCCTTATGGTTATTTTCCATAATGTTGGTCATGGACAGATTGAGCTTCTTACCCTCCTTGATCACCTCGCTCCATCCGTTTTGGCGAATGGGCATGAGAGAATAAGCGAACTCGTGACAGCCCTGATCGGTAAACTCGCATTCTTCGTCCCGCTCTCTGCCGTGATCGCCATACAGCGGACTGCGTACAACCGTCAGATTCATAACATTGTTCTTCACCGAGAAACTGTATTTATTATTGTTAAGCATAGCCAAGCCGAGATCGTCCTCTCTGAGAGCAATCCAGTTCAATCCGGGTTCTTCCTCACCATCGGCAGGACGGCTGATCACGCCGAATGGGATCTCATAATAGGCAGGGGAATTGCCAAATACGGTTCCGTACGCCAGTTTCAACAACTTGTGCTGTTCGTGCCAATCGATAGTTGCCTTCACGTCGATTGTCTTGCTGCCTTTGCGCAGACTGAAATACTGGGTAAGTGTAGAGCTGTTATATCGGCTCACTACCTTCATGGTAACACGAATCGGACCTCGTTCGATGATCTTAAATTGGGCATCTGCAAATTTCCCCACTTCTCTGTCGAAGAAGTTGAGGGCATGGGACCAAGTATCGTGCTTGTATTCATCGTAGACTGTGGGCACCGCCCCCAATCCGTTGATCAGCTCGCGCGCACTGACTTTGTCATAGATTGACTTGATATAACCCGTATGCTGTTCAAATTCCACTCGAAAGGACTCGTTTTCCATAACGGTACCGTGGATCAACAACGCATTTTCGGTCTTAGGGGCGAGCTCCCCTTCCGCTGCGGGCTTTATATAGTAGGTTGTATATCCCATCGCGGGAACTTTGGCGACGAACGCGGTGTCTGATCTTCCATAACAGCAGAGAGTCTGGGAGCGAACATACTGGATCTCAACATCCTTCCCCTCCCCATCTACTATTCTGTCCGCCTGCTTGTTTATAGTGATCAGGTCCTCCACATCAAAGCTGTGGGGATTAAAGACCACAATAGGAAGTCCCCTTTCTGCGTCAGAAGTGTCAATCGCCCAAGAAAGAGTTTGAAGCGCGTTATTCTCGGTCTTCATAGCAAAGGACATACTTTCTCCCAGCATATACTTTGCATCGGTATACGCATCCTTAATGGAACAACCGCCCATAATATCGTGGAAATGACAGAACAGTATATTCTTCCACGCGTTTTTGAATGCATCGGGGCGATACGGCTTGTTCAGTATGCGGTTTGCCATGACGCCGAACACCTCGGCAGAGTACATAGCATTTTCGCTTCTTCGAATGGCGTTCTTGATTTCCGATACTGCCGAATAGCATCCGCTTGCGTGGTGCTGCAGATCGTCGTCATGCACGGGACACAAATCGGAAAATGGTTCAACATGATCGAAGAAGTCCTCCAGATCAGAAAAGATGACTTCCTTATCGGGGTACTTATCACGGAATTCAAGCACGGTTTCTATATTTCTCTTGGTAGGGCCGCCGCCGTGGTTGCCCACACCGTAGAAGAACAGCATGGAGTCGGTCTCGTTTTGTACCGCATTCTCCACTCTCTCCAGCTTCGCTTCCAGATCCTCAATGCCCCTCAGATTGGAAGTGTACTCGCCCATAATTCTCCATGCCAGCACCTGTGAGCCGTCGGCAGACTGCCATTTGAACAGTTCGTTTGGCATGGTCTTTTCGTGAGGCTGCGGGCGCATGAACACATATCTGTCCATACCCGATTTTCTGAGGATCTGAGGGAGCATTCCATTGTGTCCAAACGAGTCCACATTGTAGCCTACCCGCGCGGTCTTTCCGAAGTTTTCTTTGAAAAATCTCTGGGCGTACAGACTATGTCTTGCAAAGCTTTCACCTGACGGATTGTTGCAATCGGGCTGAATATACCAACCGCCAACTATGGAAAATCTTCCCTCATTTACCCGTTCCTTAATCTCCTCAAACATAAGGGGATCAAATTCCTGGATCCATTCAAAAATAGCCGAAGCAGAACAAACGAATTTGAATTCGGGGTATTCCTTCATTCTGTCCAGCGCACTGCGAATGGTTGCCTTGGCTTCTGCTGAGCCTTCCTGCCAACGCCACATCCATACGGGATCAAGGTGCGCATTTCCTATAAAATAGATCTTCTTTTTGCTACTCATAGTCGTTTCCTCCGTGGTTTATAATTGGGATAACCTCGCGCCGATGAGCATATTGCCCAAAAAATCAAACACAATCACAATTGAATTATATTATATCACAATTTCAAATGCTTTTCAACCTATATGTCCGAAAATTCGGTTACAAGGTGAGAATATTTGTTTTGACTGAAAATCGCAACAAACGGATCAGCGAACGCTGATCCGTTTGTTGTTCTAAGTAAAAACTCAAAGACTGATTACCTTTCTCTCATTCTTTCTATGATCCACAGAGTGAATCCGCAAGCTTTCATTCTGTGGTCAAGTATGCGTGACAGGCAAAGGCGGGACGCCCCATTACAGTTTACATTTTCATGTATCCAAACACGCTGAAATCAACCACGCCGGGGGTAATGCCTTCGGGGGATTTCGTGATTTTCAGCGTCACTTCGCTCACGCCATCGGTTTCGGGGAGCTCAATATAGTCGATGATCATATCGTCGGTGTTATCACTCATATCCGCCAACACAACGGCACCGTCCTTGGTTTTGCCTTCAATGACATATCCGTATGCACCGGGATGGATCCCTGCGCGGGGATCGAGTCCCACATCGTTCCAGATCACACGTGCACTTCTTACCGTGTACGTATCGGTGAGATTTACGGTGAGCGCAGGAGAAGGATCGGAATCTGCGGGCTGCCACCAGGTCATCAGATTGTGGTCAAGGGCATAGACGGCACTTCTGCCGGGAGCCTCAGAGGTTACCTTTCTGGGCATGAAGGCGGTCAGACAAACATCTCCGGTTCCGTTTCCGTCTTCGGGATTGGTGATTAGTCCGGGTGCCATTTGAGGCATCTCGGTTGCCTTGATGCAATACAGATCACCGTTTTCATCGATGCCGATGGGATCTACTCCCACTCTGCGCTCAAACATATCGTGATAGGCTACCATGCAGGTATAGAATGCCCATCGGGTGTTGTTGGGTCCCTTTACCACACAGCCATGTCCCGTTCCGCGGATCATTCCCTCTCTCTGGAGCAAGAAGGGATTACGCTGTGCATACACAAAGCCCTCCAGCGGTTTGTCGCTTTTGTAAACGCCCAATCCGTATGTAGGAAATTCGGTATTGGGAGCCGCATAGATCAGATAATAGGTACCGTTTTCTTTGTACATCCACGCACCTTCGGTCCAGGATACACGCTTGTTTTGGTTGAATGCGCCGCCGCCCTCCCATTCATGGGAGGTGTCGGTATAGAACAACTTTTTCGCTTCGGTTTTCGCTTGGGTCAGATCGTTTGCATCCAGCTCAACGCCGAAAATTCCGCCGCTTCCGCATCCCCAGTACAGATAGACTCTGTCGTCATCATCGGCAAAGAGCATAGGATCCCACGCAAGGAATTCTTCGCCTGAAGGTTTGCGGAAATGTCCCAGGCATTCGAAGGGACCAAGGGGAGAATCGGACACATACAGCTCCATATTGGAAGCGTGCAAATAAAATTTCCCTTTGAACTCCAGTACGGTAGGCGCCCAATAGCGAACCATGGATGCAGGTTCCAGAGGCGAGTAGTGCCAATTAATCAGATCCTCCGACCAATATGCCATTCCGCAGGAGGGATACAGATACCATTTGCCGTCATGATAGATAGCAGACGGGTCAGCCAGCTCCCGATACCCGTTGCCTGCGGGACCGTTGGTGTCCTGCAAAACGGGATAATCGGGAAGCGGCAAAGGATTGCAGTAGGAATACTTATTGTTTCTCATAGTTGCCTCCAAATTTTTATAAAAAAGGATGATTTATAGTGAGTTTTACTGTGCTTTTATCGTAACATAGATCGGCTCCATTCCTTCAGAGCTGATCTGCACACGGATATCTCCAGGCTCTTCGGCATAGATCATTGCCATCAGCCATCCGGAGAACATTCGGCGTTCAGATGCGCCGTACAGGGTAAGATCATACATATCGCCTGCATCCATACCGATCAATCGACCGGGACCTGATACCACCTCACAGCGCACAAGGGGCGTTGCCGTAGGGACGTGACGGCCTTGGAGATCGATAGTAGAGATGTCAATGTGTGCAACCCCATCGGTATTCATTACAGAACGATCGGCAGTTGCCTTCAATGCTACCGCTTCACCGGTTGTTTCGACGATCGTTTCCATTGCAACTTCGCCATTCTTATATCCAACCGCTCTCAGTGTGCCCGGCTCATATACTACATCAAATGACAGATGCAGATCATGGGTGGTAGGGCTTACCGCCGGACGCTCGTTCCAGACTCGGGTAGCGCCGTAATAAGGCGCACCGCAGGCTTTGGTACCTACCTTGCGATCATTGATATACAGATCCACTTTTTCGCAGTTGGTATACACGATGACCTGTTGGTATTCGCCTTCTTCCCCCATTCGGTTCCAGTGAGGAACGATGTGCAAGGTCAGGTCATCCCGATTCCAAATTGACCGGAAATAGTAATATCCATCCTTAGGGAATCCTGCGGAGTCGATCGGTCCGCTGACAGAGCCGCGTCTGGGCCAGCCGCTTTCTCCCAGATAATCGATTCCAGTCCAGAGATAATCCCCTGCAACAAACTCACGGCTTGCCATGTATCTCCAAAGCCATTCGTGTTTCAGCGAAGCTGTGCGATAGTTATAGCGGTACCATCTGGACAGATCCCGCGGTTCATAAAGACCGCGATCTCCGCCGACGCTGGCGTTTTCCGTACCAATGAATCGGCGCTTGGGATAAAGATGTCTGTCTTCGTCATACTGCGTTTCTGCGCGCTCACGCCAGCGATCCACGTAGTTGTAGCCCACTACATCCAGAACCTCTTCAAATTCACGCAGCGTGGTGCCGGGTGGCGGTGCGACGATGTTATCGCACGCAGCAGTGACCATGCGAGTTGGATCTTCCCGATGACAGATATCCTGCAGCCACTCGGCGATTGCAGGCCCGTTGTCTGCAGATTGTTCAGGAATTTCATTTCCGATACTCCAGATCACAACAGATGGATGATTGCGGTCACGGCGCAACATCATCGTCATGATTTTCTCAGCGTGCTGATCAAAATACTGGCTGGATCCATAAGCAAAATTGGTACTGTAATAGTTCCGGTTCTTATCTTTGGTCAGCATCCACTCATCAAATGCTTCATCCATAACGAGAAATCCCAGTTCATCGCAAAGATCCAGCAGTTCAACCGAAGGCGGATTGTGGGCACAACGGATTCCGTTGCAGCCCATATCCTTGAGCGCTCTCAACCGACGCTCCCAGGTCTCACGGTAACCCACGGCACCGGTCAGTCCGCAATCGTGATGTACACACATTCCCTTGATTTTGACCGATGTTCCGTTCAAGAGGAATCCCTTGTCGCAATCAAAGGTAGCTGTACGCAATCCTACCTTCATGCTGACTTCGTCCACCGGCTCATTATCCACCAGCACGGTGCTTTTCAGGGTATACAGATACGGATCGGTATCTGTCCACAGATGAGGATTGTCAAGTCCCGGATAGGTCATTGCGGTGCCCTGCTCATTGGCTTCCAGTTGCAGTGCAGTTCCTGCCGTGAGAACCTGCTTACCCTGGGCATCATATAAACGATGGATTACGCCGGAATTCACCGCATGGTCGCTTTCGTTGGAAATCTCCGCCATGATTCGGATGATCGCCAGCTTGTTATCTCTGAAAAGATTGCCTACGGAACAAAATACGCCCCATTGATTTATATGAACCGGTTCGGTCACATTCAGCCATACATTGCGATAGATACCGGACCCCGTGTACCAGCGAGAGTTGGGTTGACGGCTGTTATCCACACGAATGGCCAGCACATTATCTCCCGGTCTCAGTGCAGCGGTAAGATCTACAGAGAAAGAGCTGTATCCGTATCCGTTGGAACCCACCTCGATACCGTTCAGATAAATGCGGCTGTCCATATAGATTCCGTCGAACAGGACAGAAACAATTTTACCGTCGTAAGCCGGATCGCAGGTGAAATGCTTGCGATACCAACCGATTCCTGCAACCGCATAACCGCCGCCGCTGCCACAAGGACTCTTTTCATCTGGAGGATATTCAATACTCCAGTCGTGAGGAAGTCTGACAGATCTCCACTGACTGTCATCATAATCCGGCAAACGGTAGGCAGGATCATCATCCAAGTTAAACTGCCAGTGGTGGTTGAAGCTTTCATGAATTCGAGGCATGGTCTGATCTCCTTTTCACTAACTGTTTTCAGGGCTGTTTTGAATCAGCAGCACGAGCATTTATAAAAATAATCGCAAATCTTATGCATTTGTAAAACAAACTCCGATCAGATATTGTCCACATCTCAAGAGTTTCAATGCCACTTTTTTGCACAAATCACCCAAACACGCTTGACATTTCATCGAGCATCTTTTATAATTATATACAAATCGTGTGTAAATGTATATAACATATGTTTGAGTTTTTATAACAATAATCTCAGGAGCATTCAGATGGCGAAATGGATCAATGTGGATGAAAATCAACGGCAGATTTCTCATGTGGAAGACCCTACGTTTTGGTTCGGCATCTATATGGATGAATACAAAAAAATGGATGGGCATATGCTGCCCCTCCATTGGCATAAATCTCTTGAATATGAACTGGTAATTTCGGGAAAAGTGGAGATGCGCATTGATAACGAGACGGTTACGCTGGAAGTCGGTGACTGTGCGTTTATCAATTCCAATACACTCCACAGCGGAATTCAACTGAGCACAACCGAAGACGCGGTGGTGTGCGCGGTCAGTTTTATTCCCGATGTGCTCACGGGAAGTGTAGAAAATACCGTATATCAAAAGTATTTTCAACCCATATTCGGGAAGACGGTGTACGGTTTCAAGATTGACTGCCAGACACCTACGGGCAAAAACATTTATAACACACTTTGCCGGCTTTCCAAACTCAAAAAGGACAGCTTTGGATATGAGCTGATGGCCATCTCCCAAACCTGTGAGCTGTGGCTGGATACATTAAAATACATTCAAGAAAATAATCCGGATTCAGGCAACAAAAAAGAGACCTATTCCCATAAGAAGGATGCGATGAAGGTCATGCTGGAATATGTGCAGGAGAATTATGACAAGAATATTTCGATTGACAGTCTATTAGAGCACACGCATATCAGTCGAAGCGAATGCTTCCGCTCTTTCAAGCAGTATACCGGAAAAACTCCCCTCGAATATATAAACGATTATCGCCTGCTGCAAGCCGAGCATTTGCTGAGAACCACCACGCTTTCGCTGATTGATATATGCTTGTCCTGCGGTTTTGCCGGACAAAGTTATTTCGGGAAATTATTCAAACAGCGGTATGGCGTATCTCCCTCCCGATACAGAAAAGCCCACAATTGACCCTAAATTTTGCAATATGCTGTAAAATGCCCCCAAGAGTTGAACACTCTTGGGGGCATTTCTGTTTCGCCACAAGATCGAACTGTCAAAATCGATTTTATTCCAGAATCCAGCGGACAGGACGATTGATGGCACAGAAGGGATGGTTAGCCTCCAACACCGCCCAAACCTCAACCTCATCTCCTGTCTGCAAACCCTCACATTCCAGATCCAAAGGAGCTTTGGTAAAGTACTCCCTCTCTGCGAAGAACCGCTTGTCCCCCGAATAGAGGTACACTCTGCCCCGTCCCTCGAAAATTTCAAAGTGAACGGTGGCCTTGGTGAAAGCATGGGATGTCTCGGGCACTCTCGTGCGAATGAAGTGAATCAGCCGTGCATTTTCCACACATCCGTCACCGGGCTGAGGATTTTTTGAGAAGCGCAGACCCGTGAAATTCTCGTCATTACCTCTGCCGGGATTGTGACGAGTCCAGAAATTGAAGTTCGGGGACAGGTGCATACGGTCGATGTCAGGCCAAGGCTGATTGATCAGCGTCTTGGAATAGAGCCATTCATCCAAGAATCGGCAATCCTCGGTAGGCACTTCAGGAATCGGAGCGGTGATCTCTTTTTCCACGGTAATCTCGGCGGTCTCGAAACCGTCAATCGATGCTTCTACCACGATGGACTCTGGATCGGCAGATGATTCCACGAAGATCTGCGCCTTGTTGCGATGCAATCTGATCTCGGGTTTCTTCCAGCTTGCGTGATCGGCACGGTTGGGCGAGCCAACTGCGAGAAATTTACCGCCCTGCTTCACATCGAATTTTACAAGCAGATCGACGCTGTTGGGCAATACGATGCCTTTTTTGTCGGCAAGAGCTACCGAAATGATCGCCACATCCTTGCCGTTGGAGCGAATCTTATGGAGAATGTCCGGATTTTCAAGCCAAAGAACAACCTTGGCCGCCTTGCCTGCGGTCATCAGTGTATCTTCCAGCATTTTTCCGCTCTCAGTGATGCCCACAGCTCTCAGCTCGCCTGCTTCGTAAGCAACCTCGTAGGTCGCAGATGCGGTCTTTTCGTCAATCGCGCGCTTGCCCAGCGATCTTCCGTTGAGGAAAAGCTCTACTTCCTTGGTGCTCGAGTAGATCTTTACAGGCATCGACTCGCCTTCCTTGCCCTGATGCGTCCAATGACCTACGATCTTGAGCGAATCGGCAGTAGTCCAGAGCGCCTTTTCACGGTAGAAATTATCCAGCGGATCGCAGAGAAGATTGAAGGTGGAACGGGAATCATTGCCGCTGAAAAGGTTCGGATATGCGGTCTCGCCGCGGTAAGGGAGTCCGCCAAAGCCAAGACAGCCGAAGATATATGGTCTGGTTTTGCAATAAGCACGGATGGAATCGGTCAACCCTTCCTCCGAGAAGTAGATAGGCTTATGGGGATTGTTCGTCCGCACTGCATCCAGCGCCTTTTCATCATAAACGTGATTGATGCCGATGAGATCGATATCATCCATCATACCGGGGATAGCGGTCGCCACATTGTCCGCACCCGTGGCAGGACGGGTAGGATCCAGACGATGGGTAAGCGCATCAAGAGTTGTAAAGATGTTGGTGCCCTGATACTGATCTCTATAAAATTCTTCGTTAAAAAGGCTCCACATAATAATCGACGGATGGTTGCGGTCACGCTTAATCATGCGCGCGACCTCGTCCTGAACCTGCATCGAGGAAGAGAACCATCGGTTTTCATCCATGCAAAACAGACCCAGTCTGTCGCAGGCATCGTAGAGAGCAGGGGCAAAGGGATTGTGCGCCGTGCGGAAGGTGTTAAATCCGGCTGATTTCAGCTTTGCCATACGGTATTCGCTGAGGGTATCGGGCATACCGATGCCGAAGCCCGTGGAATCCTGATGACTTCCGTAGCCCACGAGGAAATACTTCTGATCGTTGCAGAAAAATCCGTCGCTGGCGGTGTAACGGATGGTTCGATAGCCAAAGGGTGTTTCATAGGTGTCAGTCACCTCGCCGTCCACCGAAACCGTGGTGTGGAGAGTGTAAAGTGTGGGAGCTTCGATGTTCCAACGGGTGATGTTATGTACCTCTAAGCTCTGCCGGAAGGTGCATTTATCACGGGATTCGACCGGTTTGGTGGACTGCACCCGTCCGATGAGTTTTCCGTCTCTGTCCAAAATCTCGGAGGTAACGGTGATCTCCTTGTCCTCGTTATAGCGGTTGACGATCTCGGTATCGATGAACGTGTTGAAGTCGTTCCCTTCGATTGGCTCCGAGCGCACGAAAGTTCCCCAAAGATCCACATAAGCAAGCCCCGATTTTACCAGCCAAACATGGCGGTAGATGCCGCCACCCTCGTAGTACCAGCCCTCGAACTCACTCTGATCCAGGTAGACTGCCACCACGTTGGGATCCTCTCCGTAGCGGGCAATGTCGGTGATGTCTACATCAAAGCCGACCCCTGCGGTATAGTTGCGGAACATGGGCTGTCCGTTGACATGAACGATACAGGCGGTGGCGACTCCCTCGAAGTGAAGGACAATCCGCTTGCCCCGATCGCATTCATCCAGCAAGAAGGTGCGGCGGTACCATGCATTCTCACGGGGGAGGGAGCCCTGGGAATAGGGCTCATCTTGGGTGGGTGTACCCTCTACCACATAATCGTGGGGCAGATCCACCACCCGCCATGCGGAGTCATCAAAATCCCGTCTGCCGGGACCTTTGGAAGATGCGGTCTTGGTCACTGTATAGAGCGCATCGTGACCCATGTATTTTTTGTAGGTCACCTCTCCTTTATGAAAGCGCCAAGCGCGGTCCAGAGAAAGAATCTGTCTGTTCATCTTGATATACCTCCTGTGATTTGTTATAGGTTCATCATAAAGATGCGAAAACACCTTATATTTACCCATATTATACCACGGATTTTTTTCAGTTTCAATATAGAGAAAGAGGGAAAATTGATACAAAACGTCTAAACAATGTCTGCTTTACTTGACATATACTGTAAAATATGCTATAATTCGCAATGCAGAGAAGCAGGCGGGTGATACACCTATACCTCGCCCAACTGCTGAGTAGAATTCTCCAATGGCTCCATCGTCAATTCCGCATTGGCAGAGAAAACGCTGTACGCAGGCTTTGGGACGGGTTACAGTGGTTCCAGCAATTTCACCGATATTACCATCAGCAATTTTACGCTCAACGGCACACCCGTGAAGCTTGCAAGTTGCCTACGATGGGTATTGCTACATGGACTATATGGATAAGCATTTTTGAAAGGACGACAGGATGAAAAAAACTGTATTTACATGGGACAATTGGGAAGACAGTCCGCAGATTCAGGTAACCTCCATTGAATCCGATCACAAGGCAATCGAATATTATCGTATCACCGTAGACTATCCCGAAAAACGTGTCCCGGATCGAATCAAGTTCACCTTTTTCACCGATTTCAATGACATTTTCGGCTGTTGGACCCCCGAAGGGCGGTTTAGGCACGAACTCATGGCATCCTGGCGTCCCCTAGATACCCATTCTCGCTCAGCATCGGGGGCCCCAGTCTTCGCGCTTTATGCCAAAAACAGTGAAAACCGATGCACCTTCGCTCTTGCCGACGTGGCCAATCCTGTCCGCCTGAGTGCAGGTGTAGAGGAACCCACCGGCGAAATCCGATGCACAGTTGAACTGTTCACCAATTTAGTGGATGCCATAGACCATTACGAAACCATCCTGCGCATTGACAAGACGCGGCGTCCCTATTATGAGTGCACCACAGGTATGCGCGCTTGGTGGACAGATATCGGCTATGCCCCTGCCCCCGTACCTGTTTTTTCCAAGCGGGCGATGTTTTCCTCTTGGTACAATTTTCAAAAGGATATCACCGAAGAAACGGTACTGGAGCAATGCCGTATGGCAAAATCCTACGGGATAGACACCGTAATTCTCGACGACGGCTGGCAGTGCGACGAGGTGCAGACCGGCTATTCCTATTGCGGAGACTGGGAGGCAGTTCCCTCCAAATTCCCCGATATGCGCCGGTTTGTTGATCGGCTCCACGAGATGAGAATGAAATGCATTTTGTGGTATTCAGTGCCTTTTGTAGGTATTTATGCAAAGAATTACCCCCATTTTGCAGGGAAATATCTCCGTGCCTATAACGGAAAACGTGACGTATTCGTTCTCGATCCTCGCTTCCCCGACGTGCGCAAGTGGCTGGTAGACACCTACCGAACCGCCGTCACCGATTGGGATCTGGACGGTTTGAAGCTGGACTTCATCGACAGCTTTTCCCTTGCCCGCGAATCTTCCCCCGTCATAGAGGAAATGGATTGCCCCTCACTGGAAACGGCAGTGGAACAGCTCCTGTGCGAGATCATGACGGCGCTTCGCCGAGCCAAGCCCGATATTATGATCGAATTCCGCCAATCCTACATCGGTCCCATTATGCAGAAATACGGCAACATTCTCCGTGTCGGTGATTGCGCAGGTGGTTCGCTGATCAACCGCGTGGCTTCCATTGATCTGCGACTAATCACCGGCGATGCCAGCATTGGAGAGTCGACGGCGGTCCACTCGGATATGCTGATGTGGGATTACACCGCCACCCCCGAGGGAGCGGCAGATCAACTTTCAGCTTGTCTGTTCACGACTCCCCAAATCTCGATCCTGTTTGATCGTCTTCCCGAAAGCCATCAGAAAATGCTCCGCACCTATCTGGATTTCATGGCGGAGCATCGGGATGTATTACTCTTTGGCAAACTGATGCCCCTTTTCCCCGAGGCAAACTACGCACAGGTACTTGCCGAAAAAGACCGCAAACTCATCGCCGCGCTTTACGAGAATCCTCTGCTGGTGCTCCCTGACGGCACAAAACGCCTGATCGCCGTCAATGCCACGGGCAACAAGGCTGTTTACGTGGAGAATGACGGTGAGACTATGCAAAGAACCTGCACGGTGAAAAACTGCATGGGCGAGTTGATTGCACAATACGATCTCACGCTTCCTGTGGGAATCAGCAAATTCGAAGTCCCCCACAACGGATTCTTGTATCTTGACTAACCCTATCACACGAAAAAACCTCAGAAAGAGTCAACTCTTTCTGAGGTTTTCATATTAGTCTAACATTTCATCCAGCATAGCAACCGCCAGAACGTAGATCTTGGCGCAGTTGTGAACCTTTTCCATAATGACCGCTTCGTCCTTGCCGTGGCAGTAGCCTCTGCCCGCAGGGAGAAACTCGCTGATGTTTCTTTGGGTGGGCATACCTGGACCGAAGGAAATGGCATTGGGAATCACCCGTGCATAGTTTCCGCCGCCCATGACAAAGGGTTGATCCTCTCTGCCGGTGATCTCGCGGAAGAGTTTTTGCAGTGCCACCACATGAGGATTATCCTTAGGGATGTAGTAAGGCTTAGAGCAGGAGGCTTTGTCAACGGTAAATCCGCATCCTCTCCAGAACTCGTTCAGCCCTGCAGCCAACGCCTCCACGTCACAGGTAATGGGCGTACGGCAATCGGCTTTAATTCGCAAAACTCCATCCTGCAGCTTGGCAACTCCGTAAACGATAGTGAGTGCTCCCGACAGATCGTCCCGATACGAAACTCCTTCGGTAGTACCGCTGTAATCTGCAGTAAGGGTACAAAGCAGGCGGATTGCCTCCTTACAGCTGCCCTTCAGCAGATTAGCCTTGCACAGGGCATTGGACAGAATATAAATGGGATTGATTCCAGCCCCCGGAGAGGCTGCATGGGAAGAACGCCCTTTGGCGGTAATCCGAGTACCTTCAGGGATTGCTTCAAGAGTGAGGCTGTCGGTCATGTATGGCTGTATCGCACCCACAACCCGATCATATTCATCGGACAGAACGGCTACCGCCGTATCAGGGATCATATTACGAGCAGAGCCTGCGTCAAATGCAAGCAGATTTCCCTCACAGGAAATGGAAATATCACCGCTTGCCGAACCCTTTTGTCCAAAGTTGACAGGGAATCCCGAATCGGGAACGAGGGAGAGCTTGGGGAATTGATGCCCCATTTTTAGCAGAGCGGTCATGTCCTGCATACCTGTTTCCTCACTGGTACCGCAGTACAGGCGGACGCCGTGGCGCAGATTCCAGCCGAATTCTCGAAGCATCCGCATCACAAAGAGGCAAGCTACTGCTACACACTTATTGTCGTCCGCACCTCTGCCGATCACCGCATCGTGTTCGGGCAAATAAGTTGCCGCAAAGGGAGGATAGAGCCAATCTTCCCCCGCAGGGACGACGTCCAGATGGGCAAACAGACCGATGGCATTGTGCGGGTCGCCGTAGCAGATCGAACCGGCATAGCCGTCATGATCCATGGTTTCAAACCCGTAATCCTGTCCTCGTTGGAGGGCATAATCCAGTACACGGCGGCAATCCTTGCCAAAGGGTGCCCCCTCCTCAGCCAGATCGGCACGGCTGATCGAAGGAATTCGGGTGAGCGCCTGCAATTCCGAAATAAACTCCCCTCGGTGTGTCTCGATCCATTCTTCTGTTTTTTTCAGCAGTACAGTATATTGTTCGTTCATTACGATTCTCCTTATCCCTGAAAAGTCTCTTTCATCCGCTTGGAGGCATTTATGACGTTTTCGTAGAAGGATCGATGAGTGCCAACACCATCCCTATCGAGGTCTCCACGGTGTCGAAACCAATGGAGGTGAAATACTGATAGCCGACCAGCAGTTTCTCATATTGATTTTTAGCCCTCTGCTTCAGGGGAACAGCTTACCGGGAATACAACAGCTCACTTTGATCATAGGGACGCTCCTTCCTGAGTGCACCAATGTTTGCTTGACCCGATTATAGCATACTTCACAAAAAGATTCAAGGTCAGATCAAAAATTCAGACATTTTTGCTTAAAATTCAGGGTTTTCTAATCCGTTTTTTGTTGACGGATTAAATCACTTGTGTTAAAATACAAATAAATCATATTGCTTGGAGGCACATCATGAAATATCCTTTGGAAGAAGCAATTCAGAAATTCTTTTCCCCCGACGTTCCCCTGTGGAGCGCTGACGAGGAAGAGATTGACCGTCCATTCTGGCCTGTATCTGAGGAAGGAAGCGATCCCTCACTCCCCGGCGGTGGCCTTGCCCGTCACGATATGCTCTACATCGGCGAGGGCTGCAACAAAATTTTCTTGATTAAAGACGGAAAGATTGCATGGACCTTTTCTACAGGAAAAGGCTGGGAGCTGGACGATATTTGGATGATGACCAACGGAAACATCGTCTTTTCACGTATGTATTGGGCGGCAGAAGTCACACCCGAGAAAAAAATCGTCTGGCGCATGGATGCTCCCAAGGGCACGGAAATTCATGCAGTACAGCCCTTGGATTTGAACCGAGTCTTGGTATTAGTCAACGAAGTTCCTGCCCCTCGCGTGCTGATCATCAACAAAAAGACCGGCGAGCATGAACTGGATCGGGTAATCCCTTACTGGGGAGGCGGCGGAACTCACGGACAGAACCGCCGAATCCGTTACACCGCAGAGGGTACATTCCTCGTACCTTATCTTAGCGGCGGTAAAGTAGTAGAATTTGATAAGGACTTCAATGAAATCTGGTCTTACGATGTAGGCAAGCCTTGGGCGGCGATCCGTTTGAAAAACGGCAATACTCTTATCTCCGATGAATCGGACGAGAGCGTGATCGAGGTTACACCCGACAAGAAAGTCGTTTGGAGCTTCTGCGTATCTGAATTGCCTGAGGGAATTCGTTTGGAAGGAACACAGTCTTGTGTACGACTGGACAACGGAAATACCATTCTTTGCGCTCGCGGACACGGCAAGACTCCTCAGTTGGTGGAAATTACACCCGACAAAGAGGTGGTTTGGGTCATCAAGGACTGGAAGAATCTCGGTCCTGCAACGGCTGTGCAGATTCTGCAAGACGGCGGTATTCCCGAGAATCCAGGCGAATGCCAGAGATGATTTTGATGGAATAAATATATTGTGTGATGAAAGAGCTTTAATCATATAACAATGACTGAAAATCCTCACTTCTTCCGGGAATCGATATCTGCACCCCTTCCCGGTACGGGACGCGCATCTTTGTCGGCTTTATGAGTGAAAGCGGCGTCAATTTCGATTACGCAGGCAGACTCCGCGCAGTATCTGCGTTCCGGAATGAAGACGGAACTCTTCGATTTGAGGATCCGGAGCTACAAATCTATCCCCGATTAAACAAATTCCCCTGCACCATCCCGATGGACGGCGCAGGGGAGTTCTGTTATTGTAGTGAAGAACTAATGATCATTTCTTCTTTTTGTTTGCGTTATGTTTCTTAGCCGATGCCGCCACGATGCCGTTTAGGGCAAAGAGAGCAATCACGTTGGGCAATACCATCAGCTGATTAAACAGGTCGGTGAGCTCCCACAGCAGATCGTTGGAGAGAATCGAGCCTGCGAAGATGAAAAGCATGGCAATGACCGAGTAAATGAGGACACCCTTCTTGCCAAAGAGGTATTCCACATTCAGCTTGCCAAAAAGATTCCAGCCGATAATGGTGGAGAAGGCAAAGAACAGAAGACAGCTGGCTACGAAAATATTACCGCCCGCCTCTCCGAAGATCGAACCGAAAGCAAGCTGCGCCATATTGGTCTTATCTACGCCCTCAGCAGCGCCACTTGCTAAAATACCGTTATCTGCGTAAAGGGTAGAGATGACTACCAGCGCAGTCATAGTCAGTACCACGAAGGTATCGATGAAGACTCCGATCATGGCAACAATGCCCTGCTCATGGGGGGTCTTGACATTTGCCATGGCGTGTGCATGGGGTGTAGAACCCATACCTGCCTCATTGGAGAACAAACCTCTCTTGGCACCCTGGCTGATCGCAGTAGCGATGGCGTGACCGATGCTGCCGCCGATGATGGCATCGGGACGGAAAGCGTATTGGAAGATCATTCCAAAGGTTTCGGGAATGTACTGCGCACGGGCGATGATGATAGCAAGACCGCCCATCAGATAGAGGAGCGCCATGACGGGAACCATCTTTTCGGCAACCGAAGCGATACGGTTGAGACCGCCGATGAAGATGAATGCCGATACTGTGGCAATCACCAAACCAACCACCCATGTAGGAATGTGGAACGCAGTATTGCTGGTAGCGGCGATGGAATTAGATTGCACCATTGCACCCATGAAGCCCAGCGCTAAAATGGTTGCTACTGCGAAGAAGCCTGCAAGGAATTTACCGAATCGTCCCTTGAAAACAGAGCGGATATAGAAAGCAGGACCGCCGAGCACCGAGCCGTCTTCGTTGACGATACGGGTTTTCTGGGCAAGCACCGCCTCAGCGTAGATGGTCGCCATACCAAAGAAGGCAATGACCCACATCCAGAAAATGGCACCGGGACCGCCAATCAGGATAGCTCCGCAGGCACCCACGATGTTACCCGTACCCACTTGCGCGGCGATGGCAGTGGCAAGGGCTTGGAAGGAACTGAGTCCGCTTTTGTGCTTGCCGCCGCGAATGCTGAACTTTCCGAAGACGGCGCGCATTCCCTCGCCGAAGCAACGGATCTGCACAAAGCGGGTTCGGACGGTAAAAAACAAACCCGTACCCACAAGCAGAATAATCAGAATGTAGTCTGATAAGTAAGCGTTGATCGTTTTCACAATCGAGAGTAACCAGTCCATAATGACCTCCGATAATACTGCAACACAGTGGGTTGCTTAAATTCCAACGCGCCATCCAGCAACGAGGTAATGACAGTGTAGCATATTTTTTTCGGTTTGTCAACACCAAAAACCGGCATTGACAAAAAAATATCGGATTTGGCATCATTTTAACAAAATAATTAGCGTTTTGTTGCAGAAGAGAGAAAATATTCACCGAACTACCCGTCGGCAGTTTGACAGGATAAGGAGGAACCATGGCATATATCGAAAAACTAACAGCCTGGTTTCAACAGAGCAACTACACCTACCGCGCTCTTGCAGATGCCCCTGCGACCCGCATTTGCATAAAAGAAGCCCAAGAAAGCCGATTGCTCCATAGGATGGACAATCTCGCATACTCCAGCGCACCCACCACCGGAGTATGCGAGATTGTCCTTTACGACGGCAGACAGAACGGCAGTGAGCTGTGGAAACGCTTCTATTTCGATCCCATCCATCTGGAAAAGGAAGGATATCAGTGCTGGCACTATATGCATTGGCGAAATAGGAGCAGTATCGTGCAAAGGTATCTGCATAGAATACAGTAAAGCCCCCAATCCAGCAAGCCTCGCCCGAACTGGCGCTTTCCCCGAAAACAAAAGAAAACCCACCAAAAATCTTGCGATTTTGGTGGGTTATTGGTTGCGGGGGTGGGATTTGAACCTCACGACCTCCGGGTTATGAGCCCGACGAGCTACCAGGCTGCTCTACCCCGCGATAACTCTCTGACTTCCTGTCAGCTTTGATAGTATATCATATTACTTTCCATTTGTCAACCCCTTTTTCAAAAAAAATTAAACTTTTTTCAAAAAAGTTTTCGACACCCCTCACGCCCTCTCAAACCATTGAGAAGGCGTGAGAAATGAAATCAAAGCTCGACCTTCTTGTCCTTGAAATAGTAGAGCTTATCGTGCTCGCCAATCTCGCGGAGCACCTTGCAGGGATTGCCCACAGCAACCACATTTGAGGGAATATCCTTGGTCACTACGCTTCCCGCACCGATCACCGTATTATCGCCGATGGTCACGCCGGGAGGGATGGTGGCACCAGCACCTACCCAAACATTGTTTCCAATCGTCACCGATTGATTGTACTGATATACCATGGCGCGCAATTCAGGGTCGATGGGGTGTCCTGCCGTAGCAATCACCACATTAGGAGCAAACATACAGCCGTCACCAATGGTGATCTCACCGTCGTCCACCAAGGTCAAACCAAAGTTTGCGTAGACATTTTTGCCCAACTTGGCAAACTTGCCGCCCCAATTGGCATGGAGGGGAGGCTCGATGTAACAGCCCTCACCAATCTCAGCAAACATCTCTTTCAAAAGCGCCTGTCGTTTTTCGGGTTCGGTGGGACGGGTATGATTGTAATCGTACAGGCGATCCAGACAGCCCTGCTGGACCTTCGCCACCTCAGGGGTATCGGCAATATAAAGTTTTCCGCTTTTTTGCAGCGCAAGGGATTCTTCTAAAGTCATAGCTACCTCACAGGTATGTGTTTTTTTACAGTATAACATAGATCTGCGGAAATTGCAAGATTAGGAGAGTTTTTTCCGATTCCGATAGCAGAGCGCCCCACAGACCGAAAATCTCTCTCGCATTGCGAGAATCGTTGAATTTCGCATCGTTTTATATAAATACTTAAATTTTCCAAAACTCTATAAATCTTATTGACAATCACGCGATTGTATGTTACAATTAAATCACATTAGTCGATTGAATGAAACAAGCAGCAGAAGGTTCTATCTGCGTACTCGATCAATTGAATTATCGGTACTTAAAACTTATAGAAAGAGGTACACATCATGAAAAAAACACTTGCACTTTTACTGCTTACTGCATTGTTAACTGCACCGCTGGTCGGATGTGGTACAGCTGATCACGGTGACGAGCCAACAAAAACCACCACCAAGAGTGGAGAAAAAGAAAATGCCCTCGATAATCTTCCGCCCTACGATGCCTCTGACGCCAATCCTATATCTGATTTCCAATACCAAGTAGGGGAAGATGGTGGAATTACCCTCACCAAATACATTGGCGAGGACAAAACTGTCGTTATTCCGCCAACCATAGAGGACAAAGCGGTAACTGTAATTGAGGAACGTTCTTTTGCAGGTGCGAGCATCGAGTCCCTTGCGATGCCCCATACGGTCATCTACATTAACGCTCACGCATTTATCGGCTGTGAACAGTTAACCAACATACAAATGAGTGCATCTCTGATTACGATTGCCTGGGGAGCTTTCATGAATTGCAATTCGCTTACGAACATTGATCTTTCAATGAATTCTCTGAAATACCTAGATAATGAAACATTTATGGGTTGCAAAAATCTGAAAACAGTGAAATTCGGAGATAATATCCAATTGATCCGTGACAAGGCCTTTTACGACTGTGAATCACTGGAAGAAGCGATTCTCCCCAAAAATCTAAAGGAGATCGGGCAATATGCATTTGGCAATTGTCTTGGCCTTCGAACAATTTGGATTCCCAAAACAGTTGAAAAATGGGGCTGGTCTCCGTTCATTGGAAACATTTCTGTCACAGAGATCGTTTTTGAGGACGAATTAAAGCGAATCGGTAGCTACGGAGCTTTTGCTGGTTGTCAGGTCGAGATACTGAGAATTCCTGCAAGTGTCGAGTACATAACAGATATTGCTTTTACCGCATTTCCCAAGTTGAAAGAGGTCTATTTTGACGGAGCTGCTCCCGAGGTTGGAGGGGATATCTTTGCAACACCGGAGCAGGGAGTTAAGATTTATTACAATCCCTCTATGTCGGGTTGGGATACAACTCCCTTGCGGCAGGTGTATACGCTGATTCCCCTATCCTAATTCGTTTTCCCTTCACTATCTGCTGCCGCGAAGATGCCGAAGGCTTCATATCCTCCAAGCGGAACTGCCTTCCCACTAAAATTTAGAAACAACACAAAAACTCCCTCTGTCATTGACAGAGGGAGTCATTTTATGCATTTACAGTTTCATTGGTCTTTGCCAGAGATGCCGCTTTCATCAGCGCTACATCGATGTGGGAGCAGAAGAATTCCTCGCCCACTTCCTTGATGATGCCTGCCTTCTGCATCGCCTTCTTAGGCTGCGCATTGGCATGGGACACGATGAGCTGTACGTTGCGTGCCTTGCAGGACTCTACCAAGTTCTCCAGATGATGGAGCGCAGTTGCATCCATGAAGCCAACTCGGCTCATACGAAGCACCAGACAGTTCTTGTCGCCAGAAGCATTTACCTTCAAGAGCTGATCAGCCGCACCGAAGAAGAGGGGACCGGTAACCTCAAATACCAGCGCATTGGAGGGCACGCGCAGCAGATTGTCGCTGTCATTTTCTTTGTCAGACCAACCCTCAACCTGCGTAACCTCGCTCATGCGCTTCATCAGCAGGATTGCGGACAGCAGAATGCCAACAGCAATGGCAACTACCAGGTCAAAGATTACGGTAAGGAGGAAGGTGAGCACCAGCACCAGAATATCGCTCTTGGGTGCGGTCTTGCAGAGGCGGACGAAGGTACGCCATCCGCTCATGTTATAAGCAACCATGAAGAGGATTGCCGCGATGGTAGGCATGGGGATCAGCGCCGCATAGGGCATCAGCACCAGCAGGACCAGTAGAAGCACAACTGCGTGTACCATACCTGCGATGGGAGTACGGCCACCGTTCTTGATGTTTGCAGCAGTACGAGCGATTGCGCCGGGTGCGGGGATACCGCCGAAGAGCGCGGAGGTGATATTACCTGCACCCTGTGCAACCAGTTCCATATTGGAACGGTGACGGCTGCCGATCATACCGTCGGCAACTACGCAGGACAGGAGAGATTCAATTGCCGCAAGGATGGCAATGGTGAAGGCGTCAGGAAGAACCTTTTGCGCCAGCGCCAGAGTTTCGCCGTTGAACTTGGGCAGAGTAAGCTTGGGGAAACCGCCGCTAATGGTGTAGAGATCGCCGATGGTATTCACCTTCATGGACAGACCCATGACCATAGCGATACCTACCAGTACAGCGACGAGGGATGCGGGGATCTTCTTGAAGAAGCCGGGAAGCATAGGCCAAAGGATCAGCACCAGGAGAGATACCGCGCCTACTACCAGCGCCTGCCAGTTGAAGGTGTTAATATTCTCTACTACGCCCATGAGCTTTTCAGTGGTTTCGATGAGAGGATGCTCGCTGACAATGGTCAGACCCAGGAAATCCTTGATCTGTCCCACCACGATGGTTACAGCGATACCTGCGGTAAAACCAATGGTAATGGTATAGGGGATAAACTTGATCAGACTGCCCAGACGGAACACACCCATGAGAAGGAGGAGTACACCCGCCATAAGAGTAGCGATCATCAGACCTTCAATTCCGTTTACGGCAACCACACCGGCTACGATGGTAGCAAATGCGGCGGTAGGACCGGAGATCTGTACACGGCTACCACCCAGGAAGGAGATCACAAAACCTGCAAAAATTGCGGTATAGATACCCATTTCAGGGGTTACGCCCGATGCAAGAGCAAGAGCAATGGAAAGAGGGAGCGCGATAATGGCAACGATGATGCCGGCAACTACGTCCTTACCAAACTGGGCGAAGGTATAGTTTTTCAGCACCGAAAAGAGCTTCGGTTTAAGCTTGTCCATGATTTACCTCACAATGCTTGTCAAATGATGACATAATTTCACACGATGATAATTATACCGCCGCCGATGATGTTTGTCAATGGAAAAAGCAGAGATTTTAACGGTGCTTTTCGATGCCTTTTTTGGTACAGATGCGGAGAAATCCCATTATATTGCGTAAAACGCTACGATCAGTGCAACAGCAACAACCAAAAACGCCAATCCTGTGACGCAAATGAAGGAATAGCCGCGGATACGATGCTCGGCTCGGCGCAGTTTGTAATCGTAATACTTCTCGTCCGCTATGTTCAAAAACGGGAACAACATCCGCGCGGTCTGCCTCCCCGCGTAGCTGATGCCGTCGAAGAAGCCGTCGGATGCTACCCAAATCAACACAGAAAGCATCACAAACAGCACCCCCGAAACGGTAAATGCATCTGCCAAAGCCCTCAGCCGATGGGAGAGATTCTCCATCGATCCAAAGTTTTGGATCCACAGGACCAGCAATGCTATTCCCCCTGCGACTGAGATTGCAGATAGATACTTCCAAAACAGCTTTTTCAAAATCCAAGCTCCCTCTTATAGGTCTGCTCCTCCGCATCGTTGCAGTAAACAAAGTGCCCCGCGGTTATTTCACGCAAGGTGGGCGTGTCTGCAGAATAGTCGTGTTGGCTCTTATCATAAGGGATGCGTTTTCTCTGCTTCTCGTAATGAGGATCGGGGCTGGGGATAGCAGACAAGAGGGACTTAGTATACGGATGGAGGGGATGGGCAAACAGCTCATCAGAGGAAGCCAGCTCCACCATCTTACCAAAATACATAACACCGATTCGATCAGAGAAATACTTCACCACCGACAGGTCATGGGCAATAAAGAGAATGGTCAAACCGAACTTCTCTCTCAGCTCGTTGAGCAGATTGATGACCTGTGCCTGAATGGATACGTCCAATGCCGAAATGGGCTCGTCGGCAATGATCAGATCGGGTTGCATGATCACCGAGCGGGCGATACCGATTCTCTGTCGCTGACCGCCGGAAAACTCGTGAGGATAACGACCTGCGTGCTCACGAACAAGACCTACGGTTTCGAGGATCTCATACACTTTTTCATCAATATATTCCTTATCCTTGATTCCGTTGATCACCAGCCCCTCGGAGATGATCTCCCGCACGGTCATACGGGGATTCAGCGATGCGATGGGATCCTGGAAGATCATCTGAATCTTGGTGATCAGCTTGGTCTTTTCTGCGACTCTGCGCTCCTTGCGATATTCTTTGGTCAGTGCCACTTTTTCCTCGGGAGTCTTTGCGCCCTCAATGAGAGGCAGGTACTTTTCGTCAACCTTTTTCACCAGCTTACGGGCATATTCCTTATCGGAATACTTATGGTCAAAACGTGCCACCTTGATGGCATTGCGATTTTCCTCGATCGTTGCATTGAGATCAGCCTTCAACTGAGTGATCTTTTCTTCCCTGTCCGGCGTCCCCCGCAATTCCTTGATCTTTTGTGCGGTTTCCTTGCGTGCGTTTTGGATGGCTTCGTAGTAACTGCGGGTACCTGCGCATATCCGCTGTCCTTTGAAGTAAATGCTCCCCGAAGTAATGTCATAAATGCGAATGATAGAGCGTCCGATGGTAGTCTTACCGCACCCCGATTCGCCTACCAAGCCAAACACTTCGCCCTTCTTTACATCAAAGCTCACATCATCAACGGCTTTGTTTTCATAGCCGTTTTTACTGCGGAAATACTGGCAAAGCCCTTCTACCCGAAGCAGAACTTCATTATTTTCCATAGAATTACTCACCATCTGCACTAATTTGCTTCTTCATTCTCGCAATACGCTCGGAAATGATCTTAGGAAGCTCCACTTTGGGTGCATCGGGATGGAGCAGCCAGGTTGCCGCCCAATGAGTGGGGGACACTTCAAAGGCAGGGGGCTGCATCTCAAAGTCGATCTTCAAAGCATATTTATTTCGTGCGGCAAACGCATCGCCCACAGGAGGATAGATCATGTTAGGAGGCGTACCGGGGATGGATACCAGCTTTTCGTCGGTATCCAAATCGGGCATGGAGGAAAGGAGCGCCCAAGTATAGGGATGACGAGGATCATAGAAAAGATCGTCCGCACTGCCATATTCCACGATTTTACCTGCGTACATCACCGCGATATCGTCTGCCATATTGGCAACCACACCAAGATCATGGGTAATAAAGATTACCGAAAGATTTCTTTCTTTTTTCAGATGATTGATCAGTTCAAGAATCTGCGCCTGAATAGTCACGTCCAAAGCGGTAGTCGGCTCGTCACAGATAAGAATATCGGGATTTGCCGCCAACGCAATGGCAATCACGATTCGCTGACGCATACCGCCCGAAAATTCGAAGGGATATTGATAGAACCGCGCTTCGGGATCGGGGATACCTACCTCGATCATCAACTGAATAGCGCGTTCCTTTGCCATAGATTTCGTCAGCACAAAATGCACCTGCTCAGCCTTTTGGGTGAAATAGTCCTCCAAAGCAAGGAATCTTTCTTCAAACTCCATAATCCGCTCAGCATTCACGTCTACCTCAAATTGATCGATCAGGCGGTCAATAACACGGACGATATTTTTCGCCAGATCAGACAGATCGGCTACGTTCTTGGGAACAACTTGCCAATCCACGTGGTTTCCTTTTGCGATAAGTCTTTCCCGTTTAGCAAACTGCTTGGCATATCTTGCTTCTTCCTTGGGATTGTCCTTGATCGCCGCAAAGTAGCGCGCGATGGCAGATTGCATTGCAGAATGGAAGGTATAGGCAATGCTGTCCTTGACGGGAAGCAGACGGTCAATGGCGGCCTCTACTGCTGTACTGAGTTCCTTTTCCATGTCATTGGCTTCTTTAGTGGTAAAGTCAGCTCCTGCAAAGACTTCTCTGCCCTTTTTCAACGCCTCCAAAGCATCCTTCTTCCGAGCCAGGGACTGCTCATAGGAGTGGCGGACAGCAGCAATTGCTCTTTCTTTGAACCGACGATCAAACTCAGCGTCCAAATCCATGGTAAGATCCTTAACCCGCTTGGCGTAAGCGAGCATAAGTTCATTGATCTCCTTCGCACCGTCGGGATCTACCGCCAGCATATTCTCTTTCAGCAGATGAAGCATCGTCATGAACTCCACCTTGCCGGTCTTGCGTGCCGCCTTATTCTTCAGGAGCATCGCTTCGGTAATCTGCTTACCGATCTTTACAATGGGATTCAGCGAGGACAGAGGATCCTGAAAGATCATGGAAATCTTATCCCCTCTGATCTTGTGCATAGATTCTTCGTCGATCTTTACCAGATCCTGACCGTCATACAGAATCTCGCCGCCCTCCACAATGGAGTTGCCTGCCAAAATCCCCAAAATCGCCTTGGAGGTAACCGATTTTCCCGATCCCGATTCCCCTACAATGGCCAAGGTCTTGCCCCGCTCCAGATGGAAGGAGATATCGCGGACAGCCTTCACTCTACCGCTATTGGTACGGAAGGAGATTTTCAGGTCTTTTACTTCCAAAATATTATCCATACGTTTACTCCTCCACACCGCGCAAAGACGGGTTGAATGCGTCCCGCAAGCCGTTACCGAACAGATTGAAACAGATCATCAGCAAAGAGATAACCACCGCGGGAACGATCATCAAATGGGGATAATCAGTCCAGATGGAGCTGGCATCTGACAGCAGCGTACCCAATGAGGTAGATTCTGCGCCGCCCAGATTGACGATTCCCAGATAGCTGAGCATACTTTCGTTAAACACAACGCTGGGAATAACCAGTGCCACAGAAGTGATCAGCGTACCCAGAGTGTTGGGAAAGATGTGCTTCCAAATAATGCGGCGATCGCGTGCGCCAAGGGTTCTTGCCGCCATAACGTATTCTTGATTCTTGAATCGGTAGAACTGCATACGCATTCGAGAAGCCGTACCAATCCAACCGGTGACCACAAAGGCGAACAGCATACTGGGAATCGGACCCACCTTTTGAGCCAAATGGATTTGGAAGAGCGTCGCCACTACGATAAAGGGAACGCCTGCCAAAATATCCGATAGCCGCTCCATCACAAGGTCGGTAAGTCCCCCATAGTATCCCTCGATGGCACCGTAGATCCCCCCCAGGAAAAAGTTGATCAACGATACAAATACCGCAACCAACAAACTCAATCGAATTCCCTTCGCCAAACGCAATGCCATATCGTAGCCCTGCGAGTCGGTTCCCAAGAGAAAATTCGGCGTCCGATGATTCTGATACTGATAATAATTATAGTAGAGGACTCGCACCAAACGGGCTGAGGTTTCGCTATTACCGCCACCGATGGGTCTGCTGTACAGAACATTCCCTTCAGAATCTCGCAGATAGTTGTCCTGAAGCGGTATCTGATTGCTGATCTCCAGCAGAGTGACCGTTCCGGTTGTCGGATCAACCCTGACAGGATTTCCCCGACGATCGGTTTTGTACCAATAGTTCGCCTCATCTTGCTCGGGGGCATTTTCAAAGAAATAGGGATTGTCCTCGCTGTCATCAATGAGCGGATACAGCACCGAAACACCATTTTCCGACTCCCATTTCTCGATATCGGCAAGCTCTTCCTGGGAAATCTGAATATTCAAAAAACCAACCGCCAAATATTCATCCACGCGTGCCTTGTAGGTCCATACATTTTCGCCGTTTGGCTTCACCGAATGCGCATAGCCCAAGCTCCCGAGCACCGGCTGATATGCAGAAGTCATTCCTTCTCGAAAGGAAACCTTGCCGCTGCCGTCCGAATCCTCCGCCGCCATCCCAAGCGCCAGCAGTTTGATATACGCCCGATCGTTATAGCTCATATCCCGTCCGCCGTCAACAAGCCCCATATTGGCAAGCCAGGTCACACGGGGGCCTTTTCGCTTGTAATAGGTGTCCATCTGCGGGGAAATCCCCCAAAACGGCACTACGATTGCATAGAGAATAATCAGCAGAATGATTACCGCCGCAACAATGGACGCCTTGTTCTTGCGAAAACGGTTCCACGCATCTTTGAAATATCCGATGGGTTTATCCTCTAACTTCTGATCGTCCATACGATCACTCCTATCGGCAAATTCAAACTTCTCCTTGGGAATCTCAGGAAGCAATCGCCTATTCTGTTTCATCATTATTTCTCTCCCATTCTGATTCTTGGGTCAATGAATCCATAACTAATATCGATTACGATCCCTGATAACAAACCGATGGCGGTATAGAAAATGGTGTCCAGCATGAAGAGGTCATAGTCCAACAGCTGGATGGAGCGAATATACAACTGACCAACGCCAGGGATAGAAAAGATGTTCTCGATAATCATAGAACCGCCTAAAATTCCAACCAGACCGGACAAAATCATGGGCAGGATGGGTACCATGGCATTCTTCATGGCATGGCGAACCGTTGCCTGCGCACGTGTCAGACCCTTGGTTCTTGCAAGCAGCATATAGTCGGAGGTCAGCGTTTCGGTCAATTCCGCACGGGTAAACCGGCAAAGACCTGCAATGGTACCAAAAGACAACGCCAGTACTGCAGGGATCATACTTCTAAACATAGCCCACGAAAACCAACTGCCGCCGGCATCTGCCAAAGAAAGCAGAGTCAACGGGAACAAACCCAGCCGAAAAGACAGGATATATTGGGCTAAAAAAGCATATACATAACTGGGGACTGATACGAATAAAATCACGATCACGCTAATAAGATGATCCTGCCATTTATTCTTTTGAATTGCCGCCCAAACCCCAAAGAGCAATCCAAGGGGAATGGACAACACAAAAGAATACAGGTTCACCAGTACCGTAGGGAGCAGGCGGGTTGCGATTACCTTGGTGGCTTCCACATTCGGCGCCACATACCAGGAGTGACCGAAATCAAAGCGAGTAAAGATGTTTTTTAAATAGATACCAAACTGCACCAGTAGCGGTTTATCATAGCCCAGTGCTTCCCAACGCGCCTTGATCATCTCCCGAAGATTCTTATCCTGCGGAAGTTCCTTTGGCAGCATTCTGATGAGCATAAAGCAGATCGTGGTAATCACAAATAGCACTACGATCATCAAAAGCACCCGTTTAATTACGTATTTTGTCATGAGCATTCTCCTTTTTATAGTTTCCCTGCCTTCCCCCTTCTTGGGAGGTTAGGACAAAAGAGGAGGCATAGCCTCCCCTTTTCGCTTGGGATCCGGATCAGCGCCACTTAAACCGCCCGGCAGATCGGTTGGCTTATTCGTAGTTCAAGGTACCACCCTGACTTGCAACATACTGCCCCCAATCGGCATCGCTCAAATTATACGTCATCAGGCGGAGTCCTCCAAAGCCGTACATAATGTTGTACTCCTGCGTGTAGTAATCGACCTGATAAGAAAGCATAGAACAAGTGGTTGTTGCGCACAACGGTATACGGTAGTAGGTCTTCAAAAATGCTTCTTCCAATTGAGCTGTGATAGACAGCTTGGTAGCAAAATCAGCATCTGCATAGACAGCAGAACCCATCATGGAATTGGACCACGCCTGCCAGGTCATGGTAACATCCTTGCCGTTCACCTTCAATGTGAGCGTTTCGGTAGTGGGATCATAGTTGGCTGCCTCGTGAATACCGTACTGAGAGGGATCCATATACACTTGAAAGTTTCGAAACGGATAAAATGCGGCACCGCCCCATGCACCGTAACCGATTGCATATTCACCATTGGGGACGTCGCCGTAACGGTCCTTGATATTGCCGATGCCCTCGAGAGTGATCTTGCCAAATCCCGATCCTTTGATGGCGGCGTTGATATAATTGTTCATCAGAACAACCTGCGCATTGTCATCCGCAGTCATTGCACCCTTTGCCCAGCCGATACGGATCCTGATCTCCTGCCCCTTGGTGTACAGACCTGCAGACACCAGCTCGTCACAAGCCTTCTTCATCAGAGCCCTCGCCTGCTCCAGATTGTACCCGGTAATGGAATCATAGGCTTCCTTCAGGGTAGCATATACCTTCCCTTCGCCATACTCAACGCCATACAGATTAACGATCGCCTGCATGGCTTCATTGGTCTTGCGATAAGAAGATGCGGGATCATTATAAATGTTGTAGTGATACAGATCGTTCATCAAAGCAAATTCAGGCTTGTACCCTGCGGTTGCAGTTACGAATTCTTTACGGTTAATTGCAAGACTGAATGCCTTGCGGAAATTGGTGTTGGACAGAACAACAGAGTTGGTGTTTCCTTTCGATCGATCCATGGTTTTCAAAGCATCCGGATTGGTGTTGAAAAAGAACGACATAGTATAAGTTTCGTCCGCCTGATAGAGCTGCTCAGAAGTTGCATAAGCGGAAAGTTCATTGGAAGTCGGAGTCCACTCGGTGAGCTGTCCCTTCAGAAACGCCTGCTTTGCCGCCGCTTCATCCATCACATCGATCACCACTCGGGTAGTTTGATACTGAGGGATCTTTTTACCGTCCACCTCAAAATCGGTCATGGAAAAAAGATTGCCTTTTTCATCTTTCTCCCACCCATACCAATTCTCGTTACGGTTGAACACGATCTGCTTGTCGGTCTGGAGAGATGCAATCTTATACGGACCGCAAGAGGAGTATGCCTCCTGGGAGGTACCATACTTTGTAGTAACCAGTTCCCCCGAGATATCTTTGTTTGCCTCGTAAAGATCCTTCTTCACCAGCCAAGTAGAGGTGCAAGCGGAAAGAAAGTAGTTGATTTCCAGATAGGTCTGTGTGACGTAGCGAATGGTGTATTGATCAACCTTGTAACATCCAACCTGATCGTACGAAACTTTTTCGCTAACCCTTCCGGTATTATAGAAGAGAAACTCCTTGAAATAGTTCTCGTTTACAATGGTCTTGGCTTCATCGGTGAAGATAGAAACATCGAAGGCGGCGCAATATTGATCCAACATCTTCAGCACATCCGCCTTATTTTCTTGGGTGACTTCAATAAAACCATACGCATTTGCCTGCTTATTCAAGGAGTCAAACAGGGTCTTGTCAATCTTCTTATACTGATTGCACATTTCGGCAATGGTATAGCCCGCAAACGTCATCTCCTTGGAATCAGGATCCAGATAAACCTTATTGGCATAAATATCAAAGGAATAGTCGGGAGTTTCCCCCTCCCCGTACGCAGGCACTACCACATCATAGATTGGCGTTTCCGAGTTGTAGTATGCACTGCCGCCGGCGACCGCGGACTCCCCCGCATAATACAGATTCGCACGGTAGTTTCTCATCTTGGAGTTGAGAAGCTGCTGCATAGAGTAGATATAGTCATCTGCCGTGATTTCGGAGCCATCTTCCCACTTGGCGTTAGGATTCAATTTGATCTCAAACACAAACCCCGATTCGGTAGTCTCAGCGGTCTTCCCCTGCTGCAAGGTTACATTGTATTTGATCAGATCACCTTGGTTGTCCTTGGTCACATCTCGGATGTCAGTTGCCATCTCGTACACCCACTGGAAGATTCCGTTTACAGAATCCTTGACAGACATACTGACCAAGGGAGTTGTGGTATAACCTGCAATTATGTTATCCCCGGCGGTTTCCCAAGAATGAGGATTCCAATTGTTTCCCAAAGCAGTCGCATAGCTTCTGTAGGTATATTCGCCGCCTATACCGGGCGCAACAATGTGATTGTCTCCGTACGTGGTATTCATGGGAACCAACTCTCCACTCCCCTGCCTACACGCAACGGCGGTGCCTACCACCAATACCAACATACTGTTGGCAAGAAGTGTGCTGACTACTTTTTTAACGGTCATCTGCATCGCATCCCCTCTCTAAATCATTTTAGGAGCATCTACTATCCTCTCTGCAAACAAGTATGCCATATTTTCATACCGGCTATCCCTTTCAGGAGCATTAATTTGCAATTTTTCTACCGCTATTCTGTCCAAAGAAACCGGGCATCGATTTTTGGATCAATTTTCATGGGATTATATTGCATATTCTTTATCCTTGTGCTATACTATAGTACAGAATTATTAGTTCCAACTATTCACTATTGTAATTCGCGAAGCAAATTTCTCGCAGTCAGCTTACTGACTGCTTTGCAGGCGTAGCTCAATGGCAGAG
>JAZRIH010000231.1:0-6373 GCA_045645175.1 Eubacteriales bacterium
TGCTTGCCGTTGCAGGGACAGGGGAACTACTCTGCCGTTGATCCGCGGTTGGGATTTGCCTTCGACGGTAATGGTGCGCTGAATGGACAAGAGTCCGTCCTCCTCGGGGGTAATCCCCAACTCGGACAGTTCAGCCGCAATCTCGGCAGGGACCTCGAAGCAAGCACTCACCATGGCAGAGCCCTCTCCCGATCGGATCAGCTCACGCTGGGTCTTTGCACCCAGGATCAGTCCGATGGAGTCGATGATCATAGACTTACCTGCACCGGTTTCACCGGTCAGAACGGTAAATCCACGGGAAAAGTCTACATCCAGCCGCCTGATGACTGCTATATTTTCAATATGCATGGAAATCAGCATATTTAATACTCCTTATTGTTATTTGGAGAGGTTCAGCTCTGCAAGGATCTTGCTTTGAAGCATGAGGGCGTCTTCGACAGTTGCGGTAACCGCAAAAATGGTATCGTCACCTGCAATGGTACCCATCACATCGCTTCCGAAGAGATTATCCAATGCGGCGGCAGCGGCTTGCGCCATACCCGAGAAGGTTTTGATCACCAGCAGATTCTGCGCGCACTGCACTGAAAGAAGGGTTTCTTTCAAGATAAACACGAATTTCGCCGCCTGCTTGGGGTCATCGGAGTCGAGGACCGCATATTTATAGCGGTTTCCTCTTGCGGCAACTTTGGTCAGCCGCAGTTCTTTAATATCACGGGAGACGGTGGCTTGAGTTACATCGTAACCGCACTCTCGAAGCTTTTCCTGTAAGGCTTCCTGGGTTTCCACCACTTGGCTCTCGATAATTTCAATGATTTTTTCTTGTCTTTTATTTTTCATGGGTTCTCCTTTATATGATCACGGCAGGTGATCAGTTTCAGGCAGGATTCCCGAAACGGGTTGCTTGATAAAATGCGCCAGATATTCGATATTCCCGTCACCGCCCGTAATGGGAGATGGCGCAATGGCGACGGGAGCCAGTCCTGCGGACATGGCGGATGCCATTACACGGCGCGCCGATGCTCTGCGGACCTTGGGATCTTTTACGATTCCGCCCTTGCCCAGATTCTCTCGTCCCACTTCAAACTGGGGCTTGATGAGGCTGACAAATCCGCCTCCATCCTTGAGAAGCGAGGCAATCACGCCATGGAGTAGCGTTTGGGAGATGAAGGAAACGTCGGTGACTACTAAATCCACCTGCTCGCCCAACTGTTCGGGAGTCAGGTAGCGGGCATTACAGCCTTCCATAGAAATCACACGGGGATCGTTTCTGAGAGTGGGATGCAGTTGATCGCTTCCGCTGTCGATGGCGTAGACACGGCTGGCACCTAGCGAAAGCAGGCAATGGGTAAATCCGCCTGTGGATGCGCCCACATCGGCGCAGACCATGCCATCGGGATTCAAATTAAACTGACGAAGTGCCCCTTCCAATTTCAGTCCGCCGCGGCTGACATACGGACAATCGTCGGCTTCCACCGAAATCTCGGCACCATCGGAAACTTCAAAGGCGGGCTTGGTTACAATTTTTCCGTCCACCTTGACCTTCCCCGATTCAATCAGGCGAGCACTACGGGTACGGCTTTCGGCATACCCTTGCTCGGTCAGATATTTATCTAATCTCATATCAGTTTTTGCGCTCGGTGAGATAATCGGCAAGTGCGGTGAGGATGCCATCCTTGTCATAGGGTGCTACCGCTTCCTTGGCTTTGTCGCTGATAGCTCTTGCCAGATCTTCTGCCGTTTCCAGGGGCATAAAGGTCAGATAGGTTGTCTTTTGATTTTTCTGATCGCTTCCAATATCCTTGCCCAGCACTTCCTTGGTGGAGGTGACGTCCAGAAGATCGTCGATCAGCTGAAATGCACGGCCGATTCCCATGCCGTAGGTGACCATCGCTTCCTCGGCATCGGTGCCGCGCTTTCCTGCGGCCAACGCGCCCAGTTTGCAGGCGGCAATCAATAGAGCGCAGGTCTTTTTCTCGTGAATCGCAACCATTTCTTCATAGGTGATGGTCTTCCCTTCTGCGGCAAGATCCATCTGCTGACCGCCGATCATGCCGGGAGCGCCGGCAGCTTCTGCCAGGATCGCAACGGCATAGCATTTGCGAAGAGGGAGAATGCCGGGAGCATTGGCAACCAATTCAAATGCACGGGTCAGCAATCCGTCGCCTGCCAGGAGTGCGGTGGCTTCGCCGTACACCTTATGGCAAGTGGGCTTACCTCTGCGCAGATCGTCATTGTCCATGCAAGGCAGATCATCGTGGATCAGCGAATAGGTGTGGATCATTTCCAACGCTGTGGCATAGATAAGAGCTTCCTCCCGTCTGCCGCCAAGGGCGTTTGCCACCTCCATCACCATAAAGGGACGGATGCGCTTTCCCCCTGCCATAGTGCTGTAAGTCATGGCATCCCACAGGGGAATCTCACTTTGCTGAGGATCGGTAGGGATCAATAATTCTTTTAAGAGTCCCTCTACCAATTTGGCAGAGGACTGCATTCTTGTAGAGAGCAGACTCATCCGCGGCTTCCGCCTTCCTTGAAATCCTGCTCGACCAGCGTGCCGTTGCCGCCGTCTACCAGGATCTTAATGCGTTTTTCTGCATTATCCAAACGGGAGGAGCAAAGCTTTACCAGCTTTACGCCTTCCTCGTAGAGAGTAAGGGATTCATCCAGCGGTACGTTACCGCCTTCCAATGCGCGCACGATCTGTTCCAGACGCGCCATGGCTTCTTCAAAATTCAGTTCAGGCTGTTCATTACGATAGATTGCCATGATTCTTGGTTTCCTTTCCGATTACTTCGGTATATATGGTACCGTCCGAGACCGAGAGGGCGATCTTGTCACCAATCTCTGCATCTTCCACTGAACGGATGAGTGTCCCCTTTTCGCCGAATGCTGCGCTATATCCGCGAAGCAGTACTGCCATGGGACTGAGTGCCTCCAATTTTGCCGCATTGGCCGCAAAGGCACGTTTCTTTTCCTCGGTGAGTTTTTCCATTGCATGAGTGATCCGCTGAGTATCGCTGATCAATGTCATGCGCGGTCCGTCCAAAAGACGGAGAGGTTGAGTAAAAATGGGACGGTCGGCAAGAGCAGTAAGATTCTGTCTGCGGAGCTTCAGTCCCCGATCCAGGAGCATCTGCATATGCCCTACTACGTTGTTGATCTTACGAATCATCTCTTGCGTTTCGGGAACGGCAAGCTCTGCCGCCGCCGAAGGGGTGGGTGCACGCAGATCGGCAACAAAATCGCAAATAGTAAAGTCGATCTCATGACCGACTGCAGAGATCACGGGGATCTGTGAGGCAAACACCGCACGGGCAAGTTCTTCGCTGTTGAATGCCCACAAGTCCTCGATGGAGCCGCCGCCGCGTCCGATGATGATCACATCGGCGCTTTTGGTGTCGTTAAAATAACGCAGTCCCGAAATCAGCTGAGGCGCCGCCTCGACTCCCTGCACCAAGGTGGGGAAAAGCACCATTTTGGCATAGGGGAATCGACGGGACAATACGTTGACAATATCACGGATCGCCGCACCGGTAGGAGAGGTAATGACACCTACACGTGCAGGATACTTGGGAATTTTCTTCTTTTTAGCGGGATCAAACAGACCCTCTGCCTGGAGCTTTTTCTTTAACTGCTCGTAGGCAATGGTCAGCTCGCCCACGCCGTCGGGTTGAAGGGAGTCCACATAGATCTGGTAAGAGCCGTCTCGCACGAAGGCAGACACTCTGCCCGATGCGATGATCTTCAGACCGTTTTCGGGAGCAAAACGCAATTTGGACGCCGCCGAGCGGAACATGACCGCTTTGATCAGCGAGCCTTCGTCTTTGATGGTAAAATACAGGTGTCCCGTTTTGTGAGCGGTAAAGTTGGAGATCTCTCCCTTCACCGTTAGACCCGACAGGACCCTGTCGCCGTCGATGATTCCTTTGATATATTCATTGAGTTGTGTAACCGTGAGGATTGGACGCTCGTTTGCCATTTGCTCCCTCCCTTCTGTATAGTTCAATAGATTGTTTATTTCAAATTCAGATGCATTTGCTCTGCAAGAAGCGCAACGCCTGCGGCATTGTCTGCCGAAAATTCGGGAGGCGCAAAATGACCTTGGTAACGTTTTTGCAAAACTTCTTTGATCAGTCGGTTGCTCATGACACCGCCCGCATAGAGCACGGGCTGTTTACCGAATTCGGCAAATGCATTTTCGGTGAGTTTCTCCAGCGTACGGCAGATGCTTTTCAGCACATACGCCGCGATCTTTTCACTCGGCACACCTGCACGGATCATGGCATCGGCTTTGTTTTCCAGACCCGACAGATTGCATTCCAGCCCTTTCACATGGGACCAGCAATCGGTCTCAGAAAAAGGGATTGCGATCTCTTCCAGTCCTTTTCCCGCAGGAAAGGGGATGCCCATTTTCACGCCGATACGGTCGATGACCTGTCCTGCGTTGAGGTCAAGGGTACCGCCCACCAGTTCCACAGTTTTGCCGCGGACGCGGAGAAGTTCGGTAGTTCCCCCCGACACATGAAAGGCAAGGAAATCCTTGCCGTACAGATCGGTTTTGCCTGCGCCATAAAGTGCCGCCATCAGATGTCCCCATTGATGAGACACCTCGTACAGCGGCAGACCGTTCAGGGATGCGATGCCCACAGCCGCCGCCTTTCCTGCCAAAAAGCAGGGCATATAGGAGCCCTCCGCGTCACGGGGACGGGTGGACACTCCAACAGCAGTCAGGGGATGGGCACCGATCTCGGCAAGTACCTCGGGCAAACTCTGGACATGAGAAAAGACGGCATCCGATTGACGGATCCCTCTCTCTCCCTCCTTCACACGGACAGGACGTTTTACATTCAGCAAAACCTTACCGTCCTGTACCAACGCCGCCGAGGTTGTATAATTGGAGGTATCTATGCCCAAAAAGAACTCATGCATCAGCTTTCAGACCCTGCATTACCGCAATCTTGTTCAGCACGCCGTTGATAAATGCAGGAGATTTATCCTCGCCGTATACCTTTGCAAGCTCTACCGCCTCGTTAATAGCGATATGGTAAGGGAGCTTTGCGTAGCACATTTCATAAACTGCAAGGCGCAGGAGAGAAAGAGTTACGCGTGCAAGACGAGCCAGTTTCCAGCCCTTAGAGGCAGCGGAAATCATCTCATCGATTGCAGACAGATTGGCAAGTACGCCCGCATAGCCTTCCTTGATGTATTCGTCACTCAGTTCCTCGCGCTCTGCACACTCGATTTCGTAGAGGCCTGCGGCTTCTTCGGGGGCAACAAAAGTCATTTCAAACAACAGCGCAAACAACGCTTCTCTGGCTTCTCTTCTTTTCATCATCACTTGGTGACCTATCCTTTCAGATGTGTAGGTTTCTAACAATTTATTATACTATATCTTTATCCGCTTGTCAAGTCACAAGCGATTTTTTACCTCTTTTCGACAGATTTTTTCTTGCGTATTCTGCGCGTAAACTTACCTCCAATAAGCGATTTGAATTGTTTATTAACAATATGTATCTTTTTGCCCTGAGGACTTGAAAAATTTCAGAAATGTGTTATAATAGGTGTATCTGTAAATCTATCGGATTTACAATTTACAGTATTTCCCAGCATGGAGTTTCTATGAAAATTTTTCGATTTATTACCCAAAAGATCCTCTACCCCGCAGGTCTGATCTACACCGCGCTGACCATGGTATTGCTTCTGTTTATTACCATCATCGGGAACGACAAGCCTGCCATCACTTTACATACTGCTTTCAGTATGCTGCTCATCGCACTGCTGATTGCAAGTGCAAATCTGATCTTCTCTCTCCGTCAGTTTTCCCTGCTAACCCGTACGATGCTTCATTTCCCTGCTGTTCTGGTAGCGGTTGTTGCAGTACTGGTTTTCGACGGCAGCTACGATCTTACCGTAAACTCCATGGTTCTGATCATTCTGTATACTGTTTTGTACGCCCTCATCGTTCCTCCTTATCTGCTGATCGGCATTAAGCTTCATCAGAAAGAAAGCGAGGAGAAGACCTATTCCAGCATCTTCTCCCCTCGGGACTGATTCGTTATTCGGTTTTAGCGGGAGGATATGCCTCCAGACGGTGAATGGGATAACCTTGGGATGAGAAATTCTTCTCATACTCGGTCATGATGTTGCCCTCTGCCCACTGAGAGTTGTGCAGATCACGGGTAACCGCTTCCAGACGCCAGCCTGCTTCGGGAAATTCCTCCAGCGAGAAATCAAACAGACCTACATTATCGGTCTTCATGCAGATTTTTCCGTCCTTTCCAAGGATCGACTGGTAAACTGCCAAAAAGTCGCGGTGAGTCAGACGGCGCTTGGTATGTCCCTTCTTAGGCCAAGGATCGCTGAAATTGAGATA
>JAZRIH010000232.1:0-5152 GCA_045645175.1 Eubacteriales bacterium
CCTAAGACCGCTTGGCCTCCGACTTGCTGATGAAGATGGAAGGAACTTCCAAGAAGAAACTCTCCAAGCGCGACAATGGTGCTGCACTCTCCGATTACCGTGTAACCGGTTATGCTCCCGAAAGCGTTATCGAGTACGTTATGACCCTCCTCAACTCTAACTATGAGGATTGGCGTCGCATGAATCCTACGCTTCCCTATTCTGACTTCCCCTTCAATATCAAGAAGATGTCCACCTCCGGTGCACTCTTTGACTTTGATAAGCTCAATGACGTAAGTAAAAATACCGTTGCCGCTATGAGCGCAAAGACCGTATATGATTACACCATCGATTGGGCGAAGTCCTTCGATCCTGAATTTGCTGAAATCTTCGGCAGAGATGAAGCATACTCTACCCGCATTCTGTCTATCGGCAGAGGCGGCAAGAAGCCTCGTAAGGATATCACCGTTTGGGGCGATGTGAAGCCTTATGTTTCTCTCTTCTTCGATGAATACTTTGCTGTTACCGATGCATATCCCGAGAATTTTGACAAGGCAGACGTGAAAGCTGCACTGATCGCTTTCCGCGATGCTTATGATCCCTCTATGGACAATAATGCGTGGTTTGAAGGCTTGAAAGTAATTGCCGAGTCCTTGGGCTTTGCTGCTGAAGTTAAGGCGTACAAAGCTTCTCCTGAGGCGTACAAGGGTCATGTCGGCGATATCAGTACCTTCCTCCGTATTGCGGTTGCCGGTAAGACCACTTCCCCCGATCTCTACGAAATCATGCAGATCATTGGCTATGACAGAGTAATCGCTCGTCTGAATGCACAGATCGATACTCTTTAATATACTCACAAAAGGAGACTCTACTAATGGAAGAAATTGCAAGCAATTTTATACATGAGATCATCGACGAAGATCTCGCTGCCGGCGTGAACGATACCGTTCATACCCGTTTCCCGCCCGAGCCCAATGGCTATCTGCACATCGGTTCCGCTAAGGCGATTTATATCAACCATAGTACTGCAAAGAAATATGGCGGTCTGTTTAACCTCCGCTATGACGATACTAACCCCACCAAAGAAGATACCGAATATGTAGATTCTATCTATGAAGATTTGCATTGGCTGGGTGCTATCCCTACCGGCGGTGTTTTCTACGGCTCCGATTACTTTGAAAAGACCTACGAACTTGCTGTACAGCTGATCAAAGACGGTAAAGCATTTGTCTGTGATCTGACCAAAGAGCAGATGACCGAGTATCGCGGTACCCTCACTCAGCCCGGTAAGGAATCTCCTTGGAGAAACCGTTCTGTGGAAGAAAACCTGGATCTGTTCGAGCGCATGAAGAACGGTGAGTTCCCCGATGGCTCCAAGACCCTTCGTGCTAAGATTGACATGGCATCGCCTAACATCAATATGCGCGACCCTGCTATCTATCGTATTGTTCGTGCACATCACCACCGTCAGGGTGATAAGTGGTGCATTTATCCCATGTACGACTTTGCGCATCCTATCCAGGACGCATTGGAAGGCATCACCTATTCCCTCTGCTCTCTGGAATTTGAGAATCACAGACCTCTGTATGACTGGGTTGTAGAAAACTGCGGATTTGATCCTAAGCCCAAGCAGAGAGAGTTTGCTCGTCTGAACGTAACCTACACCGTTATGAGTAAGCGTTATCTCCGTCAGCTGGTAGAAACCTCTCTGGTAGACGGATGGGACGATCCTCGTATGCCTACACTCTGTGGTCTGCGCAGACGCGGCTATACTCCTTCTGCAATCTTTGATTTCATCAAGCGTGCAGGCATTGCAAAGACCGACAGCCTTGTAGAAATCGAGCTGTTGGAGCACTGCATCCGTGAAGAGCTGAACACCTCCGCTCCTCGTCGTATCTGTGTTACCGAACCTGTAAAGGTTATCATTGACAACTATCCCGAGGACAAGGTAGAATACTTCCCTGTTGCCAACAATCCTACCGATCCTGAGGCGGGTACTCGCGATGTTCCTTTCACCAAGGAACTGTACATCGAGGCTTCCGACTTTGCCGAGGTTCCTCCTCCTAAGTTCTTCCGTCTGAAGCCCGGTGGAGAGGTTCGTCTGATGGGTGCATACATCATTAAGTATGAGTCGGTAGAAAAGAACGAGGATGGTAGCATCAAAGCAATTCACTGTACCGCAGATCTGGCAGTTGGTAACGGCAATCCTACTGACCGCAAGATCAAGGGTACTATCCATTGGGTGTCCGCAACCAATTGCGTAGATTTGGATCTGAAGCTGTATGACAAGCTCTTCACTATCCCCAATCTCAATGATATGCCCGAGGGTGCAACCTACAATGATTTCCTTAATCCCAATTCCCTTAAGACTCTTTCTGGTGCTAAGGCAGAACTTTCTCTCGCTGATGCCAAGGATGGCGACAAGTTCCAGTTTGTTCGCATGGGCTATTTCTGCAAGGACAGCAAATATCCCGGCACCTTCAACCGTGTAGTTACACTGAAAGACAGCTACAAGCCCGCGAAGTAAATATTGTAAAAAATCCCACTGCATTGATTAGCGCAGTGGGATTCTCATTTTCCGAGAGTTTTATTCGTTTGATACGTTATTGATTTTTACATAGAATGTGCTATACTGTAAGTACCGGGAACAAATGTTGATCAGCATAATCGAGATGAAAGAAGGATTAATATGAAGCTTAATATCGGAGAAACAATTCGGAAATATCGACGATTGAAGGATTGGACTCAAGAGCAACTTGCAGAAAAATTGGGAGTATCCTATCAATCGGTAAGTCGTTGGGAAAACGGTTCAACCTACCCCGACATTGAATTTTTGCCTACTATCGCATTACTGTTCGATGTCAGCATGGACGAATTGATGGGATTCTCTGAGTCAGCGCGGGAAGAACGGTTGCAACAGAGATGGAAGGAATATGACAGCATTACCGATCCAGAGGAAGCCTATGTATTTTTGAGAGAGATGCGTAATGATTTTCGTAATGAATGGAGTATCCCTCATGCTATGCTAGAACTTATTAACGAGAATCGCTTCCACATGGATGATTTACAGCCACTGACAATGGAAATACTAGAAAATTGTACGTATTTTGACATCCGTTGGGATGCTGTTAAACTCTATCTTTACACAGCTGATGAAAAGGATATTACACCTGAATTTTTGCATAAACACACAAGTTACATTGATCGCTATACATTGTTAGAGAAGAGATACCTTCAGTTAGAGGATTGGGGTAAATACGAATCGCAAAGACAATCTAATTTGGTGTTAAATTTGCAAAGAATTTTCTACGAGCGTTTGAGAAAAGGTTACCATTCGTCTGCCGAAAACAGCGCTTGGGCACAAAAGAAGGCGTTGGAGATGCTGAATTTGTTGGCTGATGATTATAGCGGCGAGATCATGAACATTAATCCGGATTTGTGGTTTATTGACAAGATTTGGTTTGGATTACGGTATTCAGCAGCACTTGCTTCATCGGGAAAGCAAAAAGAAGCATTAGAAATTTTGGAAAAGACCGTAGAGCTTGCTGAGAACACTTGGGGGTGTGCAGACGGTACCGAATTAACCTATAACTGCGCAACGCTTGATCTTGTTACGGCAAAAATCTTCACCAAGCGTGATGAAATAGATGGATTAGTGACTAAATTAGTTCAGTTGTATAACAAGAACACCAAAGATTTGTTTGATCATGAGTGGTATCTTCCTTGGTATGTTTTGGAGCAATCCGACGGTTGGGAATGGTTCGATCCGATTCGCAATGAGGAACGATATAAAAATTGCATTTTGCGGCTGAAAAAGCTTGCCTACCCTTCCATTTACAATTAAAAATACACCAAAAGCCACAGCATTCGCTGTGGCTTTTGTAATTCGTTACACATCCTGTTTCTTGGATGCAACAAATTCCTCGTACGTACCGCGGAAGTCGGTAATTCCGTCGGGACGGATCTCGATAATGCGGTTGACAACGGTATTGATCAGCTCGTAGTCATGAGAAGAAAGGATCAAATTACCCTTGAACTCAGACAGACCGTTGTTCACGGCAGTGATAGATTCCAAATCCAGATGGTCTGTGGGCTGGTCTACCAGCAGGAAGTTGGAGCCGAACAACATCATACGAGAGAACATACAACGCACTTTTTCGCCGCCAGAAAGGACGTTTACAGACTTGTATACACTATCGCCCGAGAAAAGCATTCTGCCCAGAATGCCGCGAATATAGGTCTCAGTCTGGTCTTTGGACCACTGGCGCATCCAATCCAGCATATTCTCATCATGACCAACGAAATAAGCAGTATTGTCGTGAGGGAAATACGATTTGGTAATGGAAACGCCCCATTTGATGTTACCTGCTTCGGGCTCAACCTCTTCAGCAAGAAGCTTAAACAGCTCGGTAACCGCCATTTCATTGCCGATCAGTGCAATCTTGTCGTCCTTGGCAACGCTAAAATTCACATTAGAGAACAGCGGGTTTCCATCGGGTCCCTTCTTGGACAGATTGGTGACAGTAAGAATATCCTTACCTGCGGTACGATCCATATCAAAACCGATATAGGGATAGCGGCGGCTGGACGCAGGCAATTCTTCGACAGTCAGCTTTTCAATCAGCTTACGGCGAGAGGTTGCCTGACGGGATTTAGATTTATTGGCAGAGAAACGAGCAATAAACGCTTGCAGATCCTTGATTTTTTCTTCATTCTTGCGGTTTTGTTGCTTGATCATTCTCTGAATCAGCTGGCTGGATTCATACCAGAATTCGTAGTTACCTACATACATCTTGATGCCGTTGAAGTCGATATCCACGATATTAGTACATACATCATTCAAAAAGTGACGGTCGTGGGAGATTACCAAAACCGTACCGAAATAATCGGCAAGGAAGTCTTCCAGCCAAGTAACTGCATCCAAATCAAGACCGTTGGTAGGCTCGTCCAAGAGGATGATATCGGGATTTCCGAAGAGTGCTTGCGCCAACAGAACCTTAACCTTAATTTTTTCGGGGATATCGCTCATATAGGAATACAAAAGATCGATAGCGACTCCAAGTCCTTGCAACAGTTTGGTTGCATCGGTTTCCGCATCCCAACCGTTGAGTTCGGCAAATTCTGCTTCCAATTCAGATGCACGGTCGCCATCTTCATCAGTAAAATCTTCCTT
>JAZRIH010000233.1:0-7422 GCA_045645175.1 Eubacteriales bacterium
GAAAAGTACAGCGTTCTTCGTGCCAAAATGGCGGTAGAGCGTGCGAATGTGTGCCTTTTGGTCATTGATGCCAGCGAAGGAATTACCGAGCAGGATGAAAAAATTGCCGGCATCGCACACGAGGCAGGCAAGGCATCCATCATTGTGGTCAACAAGTGGGATCTCATTGAAAAGGACAATTCCACCGTCAACGAGTTTACGGGCAAGATCCGTACTGCTCTGTCGTATATGCCCTACGCACCTCTGCTCTTCGTGTCCGCCAAGACCGGTCAGCGTGTACAGAAATTGTATGAGCAGATCGTTTATGTGCACAATCAGGCATGCACCCGTATCACCACCGGTATGCTCAACGATATGCTTACCGATGCTACCACTCGTGTACAGCCTCCCTCTGATAAAGGCCGCCGTCTGAAGATCTACTATATGACCCAGATTGGCGTTCAGCCCCCTTCTTTTGTAATCTTCTGCAACGATATTCGCCTGTTCCACTATTCCTATCAGCGGTATATTGAGAATCAGCTCCGTGAAGTATTTGGTTATGTGGGCACACCTATCAAACTCATCCTGCGTCAGCGCGGCGATGAAGGAGGAGAAAACTAATGAAAGTATTGGATTTTTTGGCACATCTTTTATTCGGCAATCTCAATCAAGAAGGATTGATCTTTAAGGTACTGGGCACTGTAGGCGAAAACGGAAAACTGGAAGTAGGCAATCCGATTCCGCTTTTCCTCCTTGCATTTGCCTGGATGATCGCATCCTATCTCATCGGCAGCATCAACTTCTCCATTTTGATCTCCAAGCTTGCGTTTAACGATGATATCCGCAAGTACGGCAGCCAGAATGCGGGCAGTACCAACATGAACCGTGTCTACGGCGCAAAGCTGGGCGTATTCACACTGCTGGGCGATGTGAGCAAGGGTGTCGTTACTGTTCTCCTTGCAAAGTTGATCTTCGGCAACAACGTAGCGGCCTTCTGCGGATTCTGCTGTATGCTGGGTCACTGCTTCCCCATCTACTACCGCTTCAAGGGTGGTAAGGGCGTTGCAACCGCAGGCGGTGTAATTGTTGCACTGGAGCCTATCTCCGGTCTTTGCACCCTGCTGATCTTCGTGATCGTTACCCTGGGTATGCATTACGTATCCCTGGGCTCCATGATGGCCGGTTTCTTCTACCCCATCCTGCTGAATAACATCTACAAAATCCTCTTTGATAATTCTCCCACAGCGCTTATGTCTATCAGTGCTGTAGCTATGGCAATCCTCTTGATCGCGCGTCATCACACAAACATCAAGCGGCTCTTGAACGGCTCGGAAAACAAATTCTACATTAAGAAAAAAAAGAAGGACACCGAATCTGTCGCGGCGACCGATGCTCCTCGCAGTCTGCATCACATCGATGATGACGAGGAGAACTAAAAAACGGCAAATAATCCCCCTGCAGGACGCTTTTTAATTGCAAAAAAAATAAAAAAATTTTGTTTTTCCTATTGCATTTTTCAAAAAGCTATGATATAATAGTCCTGTTGTGAATTACAGTAATCTCTACGAAGATAATGGAGGTGCAGAAAATGGCTAAGTGTGAACTCTGCGGCAAAAGCGTAATGTTCGGTCACAATGTTTCCCATTCCAATAGAAAGACCAACAGACAGTGGAAGCCCAATATTAGAAAAGTTAAGGCAAATGTAAACGGTACTCATACTACCCTGAATGTTTGCTCTCGTTGCCTGCGTTCCGGCAAGGTCGAGCGAGTATAACTCATCCTGCATTGAACGAGGACGGATTTCCGTCCTCGTTTTTTGCATCACATTTTTCAACCAATCCCATATATTGATACTACTCACAATCTTCCTATGAAACTTCATTCCTTTATGATTGCCGCTGCAAGTTTTCTGCTTCTGTCGGCATTTCTTTCTTGTAACGGTAATCCCCCTTCATCCACATCGGTCACAACCGTCGAAACCACCCAGCGTACTACCGCTATGCCCTATACATCGACTGCCCCCAATACTCCCATCATCACGCCCGACAGCGAAACTACCACCGAAGCCCCCATTCCATCTACGCCGGTGGTCACTACTCCTGCACCTACAACGCCGATCGTATCCACCATTCCTTCGGTCACCACTACGACTGCGCCAATTGTGACCACCACTCTCCCTATTACCACAACTACTGCACCCATAATCACTACAACCACTTCCCCCGTGACTACCACACCTCCTATCACTACCGCTCCCATTGATCCTGAAGCCCGATGGATCGTTGTAGATACCGTGAACTATGTAAATCTCCGCAAAAGCGCATCTACCTCCTCCAAGGTATTGAAAAAAATTTATGCCGGCGAATTGATTGAGGTATTGAATTTTACCGGGGAGTTCGCCAAGGTGCAGTATAAAACTTATACCGGCTATGTTCATGCCTCCTATATCACTCGTCCCGACGGATTGGGCAGCGATAAGGACTTGACTGTACTAAAACCCGTTCAGAATTACAGCTATGAGCAAATGCAAGCCGATCTGCAAACGCTTGCCGAAAAATTCCCCGATCGGCTCACCCTTTCCTCCATCGGCAAAAGTGAGGAGGGACGGGATCTGACCCTTTGTCTGCTCGGCAATCCCGATGCCTCCAAAAACATCCTCCTGCAAGCCGCTATTCACGGCCGCGAGCACGTGGTCACCCAAATCGCCGTTGGCGAGATCGACTACCTCCTCCATCATCAGAACATGATACTGGAAAACGGTATGACGGTGGGCGAACTGTTGGACAGCGTATGCATCCACATCATTCCCATGAGCAATCCCGATGGCGTGACCATCTCCCAAACAAAGGTCCTGCCCCAAGGATTTGCTGATCTGTATGAAAACAAGTCCTCCATCGCCAAAACTTGGAAAGCCAATGCCAACGGTATCGATCTGAACGCTAATTTCGATGCCAATTGGGATCGCTACGACAGTATTTATCAATCCTCCTCCCCTGCTTATGCAGGTTATAAGGGTGAGACCCCCGAATGCGCCAAAGAATCCAAGGCACTTGCCGATTACCTGCGCTCTATGAAATTCGATCTTACCCTCAGCTACCACACCAGCGGATCGGTGATCTATTGGTCGTACGACTACAATAATCACGTTGCAGTAAACCAAAAGAGCAAGGAGCTCGCCATGCTGATCGCCGCAAAAAATGGGTTTGCGCTGGGACAGCAGGCATCCAACAGCACCGCAGGCTTCAAGGATTATGCAATGCAAGCCTACGATATCCCCTCTCTGACCATTGAGTTTTCTCAGGTGGACTCCCCTGCTCCGCTGAGCGAATTCGAGCTGACTTGGGCACGCGGCAAACAAACCATCCTCACCTCTGCACAATGGGTATTGGGGAAGTAAAGATTTTTCTCAGAGCTGTTTCCAAAAGAAACAGCTCTTTTTTTATGCAATTATTTCGTTTTTTTGCCGAAACTGATTGACAGAACAAACTTTTTTCGCTATAATATAGGTTGATTTATTGTTTCCAATTCAGGAGGATATAGATATGAAATGGACTTCGGTCAATGACATCAGAGAATCCTATTTGAAATTCTTTGAGTCTAAGGGACATCTGCGTCACAAGAGCTTCCCTCTCGTTCCCATCGGGGACAAGTCGATTCTGCTCATCAACGCAGGCATGACCCCTCTGAAAAAGTACTTTACCGGTGAGGAAGAACCTCCCCGTCATCGCATGACCACTTGTCAGAAGTGCATCCGCACCCCCGATATTGACAGAGTTGGTCTTACCGCTCGCCACGGCACTTATTTCGAAATGCTGGGCAACTTCTCCTTCGGCGATTACTTCAAGGAAGAAGCTATCACTTGGGGATGGGAATACATCACCAAGGTTCTGGAGATGCCCGTAGACAAGCTGTGGGTCACCATTTATCTGGACGACGACGAAGCTTACGATATGTGGGCTAACAAGATCGGTGTTGATCCCGCCAAGATCGTACGTCTGGGCAAGGAAGATAACTTCTGGGAACACGGCTCCGGTCCCTGCGGTCCCTGCTCCGAGATCCACTTTGACCGCGGTCCCGAATACGGATGCGGCAAGCCCGATTGTAAGCCCGGTTGTGATTGCGACCGCTACATGGAATTCTGGAATCTGGTATTCACCCAGTTCGACAACGACGGCAAGGGCAACTACTCCCGCCTTGCAAAACCCAACATCGACACCGGTATGGGTCTGGAACGTCTTGCCTGCATTCTGCAGGGCGTAAACAACCTCTTCGAGGTTGACACCGTTCGCAATATCATGTCTGCTATCAGCGAAAAGGCAAACGTGAAGTACGGCGACGATCCCAAGACCGATATTTCCCTGCGTGTTATCACCGACCACATCCGTTCTTCCAGCTTCATGATCTGTGACGGCGTAATCCCCTCCAACGAAGGCCGCGGCTACGTCCTCCGCAGACTGCTCCGCCGTGCGGCTCGTCACGGCAGAATGCTGGGCATTGAAGGCATCTTCCTTGCTGACATCGCAGCAATTGTTGCCCGCGAAAACTACTCCGAATATCCCGAACTCACCGAAAAGCTGGCATACATTCAGAAGGTTCTGACCATGGAAGAGGAGCGCTTTGCCGCTACCATCGACGCAGGTCTGTCCATTCTGTGCAACATCATGCGCAAGGCTGCACAGGACGGCGAAAAGGTTCTCTCCGGCGAAGACGTATTCCGTCTGTACGATACCTACGGCTTCCCCATCGACCTCACCCGTGAAATCGCGGGCGAGCAGAAGCTGGAAATCGACGAGGAATCCTTCGTTGCCCTGATGAAGTCCCAGAAGGAGCGCGCAAGAGCCGCAAGAGCTAACATCTCCGGCTGGAGCGATGCGTCCAAGTCCCTGCTGAATGATTTCGCGAAGACCGAATTCGTAGGCTACGAAAACGATGCTTGCGATGCAAAGGTCATCGGCATCATTTCCGACGACATGAGCGTCGAGGAAGTGACCGAGGGCGAATTCACTCTGATCACCGACAAGACCGTATTCTACGGTGAGGGCGGCGGTCAGGTAGGCGACGCCGGTATCATCTATGACAACGATACCATGATCAGCGTTACCGACACCAAGAAGGTGGACGGCGTATATATTCACGTTTGCTCTCTGGCAAGCGGCGACGTAAAGGTTGGCGATACTGTTCGTCTGGAGCTGAATGTTCCTCGCAGACAGGCAATTCGCCGCAACCACTCTGCCTGCCACCTGCTGCAGGCAGCTCTCCGCGAAGTGCTGGGTAATCATGTTGAACAGGCTGGTTCTTACGTTGACGAGAACCGTGTCCGCTTCGACTTCTCTCACTTTGCAGCACTCACCGAAAAGGAACTGGCGGCAGTTGAACTGCTGGTCAACCGCCATATCCTCATGGGCGAGGCAATTGATACTGTTGAAACTGACATTGAATCTGCTAAGAAGGCAGGCGCAATGGCACTCTTCGGTGAAAAGTACGGCTCTACTGTCCGCATGGTAAAGATGGGCAACTTCTCTACCGAACTTTGCGGCGGTACTCACATGGACAACACCGGCAAGGTTGGTCTGTTCAAGATCATCTCCGAGTCCTCCGTAGCTGCAGGTGTGCGCCGTATCGAAGGTACCACCGGTATGGGCGTGCTGGCACTGCTGGCTGAAAAGGATGCTCTCCTTTCCGAGACCGCTCGTGAGCTGAAGGCTCCCTCTGCCAACGATCTGCCCAAGAAGGTTGCTGCACTCCAGACCGAACTGAAGACTGCTAAGTCTGAAATCGAATCTCTGGAAGCACAGATGGCTGCCGCTAAGCTGTCCTCTGTTGCAAACAACTGCACTGAGGTTGGCGCATTCCATCTCTACACCGCTAAGGTTGAAGATGTTGCCATCGATGCAGTCCGCAACGTATGCGACAATCTGAAGGCTTCCGATGCTTCCGCAGTTGTGCTGATGGCAGTCATCGGCGGCGGTAAGCTGAACTTCGTTGCTGGCTGTGGCAAGGATGCTCTGAAATCCGGCGCACATGCAGGCAATCTGGTAAAACAGATCGCATCCATCTGTAAGGGTGGCGGCGGCGGACGTCCCGACAATGCTACCGCAGGCGGTAAGGATCTCACCAAGGTTGACGAGGCACTGTCCTCTGCTCCCGCAATCCTTGCCAAGATGCAGAAATAAATTATTTGCAGGGCGCTGCCCCGCACCTCGGTCGGAACCCTTTTAACAAAGGGTTCCGACACCTCCTAAAACTTTTTTGAAGCGCCGACAAATCCTTGTCGGCGCAACTTGTAAATACAACTCTTGTAGTTCCCCATCGCCTGCCAACTACATTGCCACCAAAGGAGTCACCCATGCCTTTTGCATTTTTTCTGGACATCGACGGAACCCTTATCGATTACAAATTCGTTCCGAGTGAAAACCGCATCGCTATTGACGAGGCGCGCCGTGCAGGTCATCTGGTCTTTCTCAACACGGGCCGCAGTTATCGTTTCATTCCCAACCGCGTGTGGGATAATTTCGATTTTGACGGCATCGTCTGCGGATCGGGATCTTACGCATCCCTCCACGGTGAGATTTTGCTCCATCGCACAATTTCCCCCACCGAAGCGATGGAAGATGCCAAAATGCTCATGGAACTGAATCAGCCCTTCATTTTCGAGGGCGAACACAAAGTATTGGTTTGGGGAACTCCATCTCAGCACGATTACTGGTTGCCGCTACACTCCCTCGACGAGCTGATGGGCATCCATGCCGACACCAATCTGCAAAAGATCAACATCCCCGGACAGGCTTCCCAGCCTGCTACCGAATATCTGAAGACACGCTATCATCTCCTGCAATTTCCCACCTACGCTGAAGTATCTATTTTAGGATGCGACAAGGGTAAGGGCATGCACGAGGTCATGCGCCATCTTCCCGATGATTTTGTATCGGTTGCCATCGGCGATTCACTCAACGATCGGGAAATGCTCCTTGCTGCCCAGATCAGCGTTGCAATGGGCAATAGCAATGATGATGTCAAAGCCTTCTGTACCCACGAAACCGCCAATGTGCGTGAAGCAGGCGTTGCCGTTGCCATGAGAGCGATCATCAATGGCAAGCATCTCAACACCCGTTATCTGCAAAACAACTAAACTGCGAGGATATTATGAAAAAAATCGCATCTTTTACTGTGAATCACGATTATATCACCCCCGGTATCTACCTGTCCCGTGTAGATGGCGATGTGGTTACCTACGATCTTCGTACCCGCCGTCCCAACTGCGGCGATTATATGGATCACCTGACTATGCACAGCCTGGAGCATATGTTTGCCACCCTGGTGCGCAACTCTGAGATTGCCGACGAGGTCATCTACTTCGGTCCCATGGGCTGCCAGACCGGTTTCTATCTCCTCACCCGTGACAGCGTATCCAAGGAAAAGGCAAGTCGGAGGCCAAGCGGTCTT
>JAZRIH010000234.1:0-7617 GCA_045645175.1 Eubacteriales bacterium
CTGACAAGGAAAGTCCTGTATACTTCATTTGCATCTATCCTTTCGATTTCACTGCTTCATTTTATGCAGTCGGGGATAGATAATAGAAGCAAAAAGCACCGATTACTCGGTGCTTTTATAAAACGAATTATAACTCCTGGATCTGTTGATAGATTGCCTGCATTTTCGCATCGATCTCTGCAATCTCGTTAGCGCATTTCAGCATATCTGCACCAATGGATTTCGGAATCTCTTTATCGGTTTTGTATCGCAAATCATGCTCCAGACTCGCCCAAAAGTCCATGGCAACCGTACGAAGCTGCACTTCAATGGTCACATACTCGGTACGATCTGACAAGAAAATAGGTAGCCGAAGGTCCAGATGTAAGCTGCGATAGCCATTAAAATTGGGTTCTTTAATATAATCCTGACATTTCACCAGTTCAAGATCCGAGTGTGCCAACAGCATGTCCGCAACACTGTAGACGTCGTCGATATAACAACAAACTACACGGATACCTGCGATATCATTCAAATTCGCACGTGCAGACTCTACGCTAATCTCAACATTCTTCTTCATCAATTTTTTGATGATGCTTTGAGATGATTTCAAACGGCTTTCTACATGGTGGATAGGGTTTCGCGCAAACTTTACTTTGAATTCATCGTTGAGGATCTCCAATTTAGTTTGCATCTCTTTGATTGCCGCATTATATAACTGCTGGAGTTCAAGCAGTTTTTGAAAATCATTGAAAAATCTCTCACCCATCGAAAGATTTTCCAAATAATGCTGATAAAGCTGTTCAGAATGTGGGTATTGCATTTTATTCCTCCCATCTTTCAGTAAATCTATGAATTCTTATCTATTATTATTTTACCATAAATCCAACCCTAATGCAATAGGCTACTATCATTTTGATTGAGATTTCCAAAACAGCTTGACAAATATTGCATGGGGCAATATAATAGATTTATGATCTTCAAAGGAAAGTGAAATATTAATTGATCCCACTTATTTGGTGATCAACTGAAATGAGGACTATTATGATCAGAATTATGTTTGTTTGCCACGGAAACATTTGCCGATCTCCTATGGCAGAATTCATTTTCAAAAAACTGATTGCCGAAAAAGGGCTAACTAATCAATTTAGCATTGTATCCTCCGCAACAAGTACTGAGGAGATATGGAATGGCATTGGCAATCCCGTCTATCCCCCTGCACGTGCCGAACTTGCCAAGCACGGAATCGAGTGTACCGGCAAGCGAGCTGTTCAACTGAAACGCGCCGATGGGGAGAACTACGATCTATTCATTGGAATGGACAACACCAACATTCGCAATATGCATCGCATTTTGGAGGCTGATCAGCATCACAAAATACGAAAACTGATGGATTATACCCAACGAGGCGGAGATGTTGCAGACCCGTGGTATTCCGATCGGTTTGACATTGCTTATCGGGATATTTATGATGGATGTGTAGGGCTGTTGAAAGTTTTGACAAGCAAATGAGCGAATAATCAACCGGTGCGGCTTTTCGTCGTACCGGTTATATATTTACCGAATATTCATGATTCGTATACAACAAATTCCAATTTAGTTGCTATACTAACATTATAAAATACATTCAAGGAGTTTGTCATGAAAAAATCTTATCGTCTCACTTTTACAATTCTCTTAACCGTTGGTGTCATTTTCCTTGCTATTGGACTAATTGCGCCACAGATTGTTCTGCAATTATACGTCCACGATTATGATGTTGGATACATTGCCGGCGGAATTGATTTCCCTGATTACACCGATATACTGTTTAATCATCTCTACGGAATTTGGGCAATCTTCGTTTTTATGGGAAGTGCAACAATTCTCTCTTCCGCATTTGCGCTGATTTTCCATAAGTTAGTATCTAAAACTTGCGGTGTAGTTACCGCCATCCATTCTCTTGCACTAAGCGTATTTGGAAGCGCAGGATTAGTCTTTGCTCTGCTTACCATTTCTACAGCAGCATTTGACGTTTATTACCGCTATCCCAATGCGAATCCCGCTTTCTTTGCTTGCGGAATAATCTGTCTAGTCATCTGCAATGTACTCTTGATCTCCTACTTTATTCAATGGTACAAAAAAGCTTCTTTCCGAGGCCTTCTCTTGGAAACACTGCTTACGATCGTCTACTTCCCCGCTTTCTTCTGGTTTAGCGGTGTCCTTGTCGATTTTTTGTGGGATATTTTGAAAAACTACATCTAAACAACATACCGCCGAGTAAGGAATTCCCCACTCGGCGGTATTTCTATTTGGTTATTTACCCAAGGTGATTTCCTTGGTCAGCCACAGATTGAAGTGGAGGGTTTCGTCATCCTGTGCGTAAGCATCGGGAATCAGAGGTGCATAATCACGAAGTACTTCACGATACTCCATGGTAGCAGTGCCGCCATTGACGGTCACAGTACAATCGGAGTGGATGGTGAAGAACAGACCTTCGGAGATCTCATAAATGCCCTGAGTCTTGCCGTCATCAATGGTAATGGACTTAGCATTTACATCGGTGAAGGTAAGATGGATCAAAGAATTGGGATCGGTCTTCTTCACAGTCAGTACGCCGTTTTCAACAGTAGACTGGATGGTGTGATCGACTTGGATCTCCTTGCCCTTTCCAACATAGCCGTCCTCTACATACTTCATTTCAGGTGCATAGCCCTTGAGTGCGGAGTAAGCATTCAGGTCGTAAATGCGATATTCACGATCATTGTTTTCGTTTACTACATAAACGAGAGCATCGTCATAGGAAAGTCTGCCGATGTTCTGCTTGCCCTGCAGGTTTACGTTAGGACTGGGCTTAGTAATGCTGACACAGAAGAAGATTGCCAGACCCACTGCCAGAATATGCAGTGCACCTTCCCATGCAGAAGCAGTTACTTTCTTCTTGCTAAAGAATTGTACTGCGCTCTTTACAGAGATATACTTGCACAGAGGAACAATGCAGATACCGATGTGGAAGATTGAAAGCGCAAATACTGCGCCGTAAACATACGCCATGGTCATACCCAGTGCGGAGGTTGCCAAGAAGACAACGGGCATCACAATGGGGAAATAGAGGGCGGTCGCCAACAGTTCCAGATGGAATCCGGCAAAGTCAACTTTCTTCAGAACAGTTACCAAAACTTCGTTAAGAAGCATCATCAGTCCGCTGAAGATGAAGAGGTAGCTTGCATCGGGCAATACGAAAGAGAGAACGATGCCGAGGAAACCGTGAACATAGGCAAATGCACGGGTCAGATCACGACCGGTGATCTTAAACCACTTGCAAGCAAAATACGCGGTAAGTGCGGTTGCCGCAAGAGTAATGAATCCGATGCCAACTACGATAGCGGTATTGGAATAGGTAATGGTACCTACCATGTGGATATCGATAGTACCAAAGAGCACTGCGATATACTGGAACAGATAGTAGCAGAGATAAGCGATGCCCGCGGAAAGTGCAAGGCCACCTACGATGCTACCCAGTGCAATCGCAGTTTTGCCTACGTTGTTCTGCTTACGATAAAGAACAGACAGCAGGATATTAGCCGCCAGCAGAAGAATTGCCAGTACTGCCAGTACGATTACAGTAGTATGGTTGTACAGTACAGTAGTGATGTTGAGATAAGAGAAGAAGATTGCGGATTCCTTGGCATCATACAGATCGGAAAGATTGTAATCAGACAGCTTGACAATCAAATTATCAACAATCTCTGCTTGCTGGCAAAGGTATGCCATACCGACATTTTCCAAGCTATCGTCTTCGGAATGGTAATTCTCACCGCCGCCGATATTTGCCATGTTCAGACCTTGAACCAATTCTTTAAAGTTGGTAAAGTCTGTATAGTTGGGCATGGTATCGTAAACCAGAGTTGCAATAGAACAAGTGTAGATGCTCTTGTTTACCTCGGAGAACAACTGAACGGTATTGTAATTGTTCTTACCGGTTTCAAACATGATCACAGTACCCTGTGTTCCTCTGGACTCCAGATTGGTCACAAATTTCACGCGGGAAACTACATCGTTGAAGGCATTAAACTCGTCCTTCAGCGCAGTAGAGCCATACAGACCGAATTCTTCACCGTTTACGAAGCTGAACACCAGATCGTTATTGAAAGTATGGCCCGCTTCAATCTTATCCATATAGTAGCGAATAGCTTCCAGCATTACTGCACAAGCTACGCCGTCATCCGATGCACCGGGGCCCATAGGAACAGAGTCAGTATGACCCATAAACATGACTGCCTCACCGGTAGGAGCATTGCCGTTTGCGGGAATATGGACGATGATGTTCTGCAAATACCAATTCTGGTATTCAGTATCCTCGCCCACATAATCATGAATCACGTATGCAGGTTTGTCGGTAGTGTCCTCATTCACCAGTCCATAGCTGTCCAGCGTGTCAGCCAGATACTTCAGCATTGCTTGGTTCGCTTCTGTATGAGCGATAGAACGAGAACCGTTTTCAGTGAATTTCTCCAGATGCGCATAGATCTTGTCCTGATCAAAATTTGTGGCCTTTTTCGATTCTGCGGTATCCAGAATGGACAGCACGAAGAACAAACAAAGTACTAGCGCAAGAGAAACGGTTACGATTTTTTGCAGTTTTTTCATAACTCCTCCAAAACTATAATTGACTAATACTGTCTACCTTTTATTATACATCATTCTTGTTGTTTTGTCAACATTTCCAAGTATATTTCTATAAGTCTATTCAAAAAATTTCGGTTGAGATGATATATCATCTCAACCGAACCTCAATTAAATGATTTGTCCAACTACCCCAAAACAGATCAATCCCAATAATGCACTGAGCATAATCACCTTGGGAATGGACCACTTATATTTGACAAGCAAAACAGTATCCACGATTGCAATAGCGATGGAAGTCAACGACATTCGAAGCTCGCCCGTATAATTAGAAAAAGAAAGTGTAATACAGATTCCAATGACCATCGCAAGACAGGCAGGACGGACACCGATCATAATATTTTGCATCAACTTAGCTTTTTTGAATCGGGTAAAAAAGATTGCGGCAAGAAGACAAAGGGTCATGGATGGCATCAAAACGCCTAAATTAGCAGCGATTGCCCCCAGCAATCCTGCTGTTCGAATCCCTGCAAAGGTTGCACAGTTGAGTCCCAGAGGGCCGGGCGTCATTTCCGCAATAGCAACGATATCGGTAACCTCTTCTGCGGTCATCCATCCGTTGACGGTCATTTCGCTGTTGATCAGCGGCACCATCGACAGACCGCCAAAGCTGGTGAAGCCGATTTTCAGAAAGCTCCAAAAAAGTTTGAGATAAATCATTTCTTCATCCCTCCCTTTTCCCGTCTTTCATAGAACTCGGAAATAAGGATGCCTGCAACTGCACCGATAAGTACCAGATATACGCAGTTCATATTAAAAATCAGATAAAGTGCCAAGGTAAGCAACATTACGATCACGCAAGGCGAATATTTGAATGCGCCTTTTACCATACCGATAGCTGCACTGATAATAATCGGTACGACTGCGGCTCGCACACCGTTCATCGCAGCAGCGATCCATACATTATTGCGAAATGCCGTATAAAAGAGTGCAATCACCGACAGCATGGTCAGAGCAGGAATCGTCAACCCAAGTAAGCAGATAAATCCACCCAATACGCCCAAACAACGGTAGCCATAGAGCATGGCAACATTGGCAATCATTGCGCCCGGTAAACTGCGCGCCACCGAGGTCAAATCCAACAATTCCTCTTCGGTAATTGTCTTTTGATTGTCCACATACATTTTTTGCATTTGCGCAATGATACTCCACCCTCCGCCAAAGGTAAAGAACCCAAGCTTGATAAAATCCAACAGTAACTGCAGACTCTGTTTCGTCCGATTCATGTCTTCCTCCCGATTGCACTTCCGATTACATATTGATTATAATCGTTCGCATCAATCAAGTCAAGGAATTTTTCGAAAAAACTACTGTCTTTCAATTTAATTGCGCACATAATATGTCTGCAATTCTTTTGGAAGCATTCCCATCGCCATACGGGTTAGTGGCCTTCGCCATTTTGGCATATTCGGACGGCTCGCTTAGCAGTTGATGAACACTATGGCAAATACTATTTTCATCGGTACCTACTAATTTCAGCGTCCCAGCTTCAATCCCCTCTGTGCGCTCAGTGGTATTTCGCATCACCAAAACAGGTTTGCCTAGCGAAGGTGCTTCCTCTTGAATCCCTCCTGAGTCGGTGAGGATCAAATCACATCTTGCCATCAAATTATGAAAATCCACAACTTCAAGAGGGGGAATCAATTTAACATGTTCTTCCTCTCCCAGTTCTATCTGCGCAATCTGCATGATAATTGGATTCAAATGAACAGGATAGATTACTTTAACATCTGAACACTCTTGTATCACTCGACGAATAGCACGGAATATATTCATCATCGGATTCCCTAAATTTTCTCTCCTGTGGGCGGTAATCAATATCAACCGGCTTCCCTGCGCCCAGTTTAACAAGGGATGGGAATAGTCCGCGCGAATTGTTGTCCTGAGAGCATCAATGCCTGTATTTCCCGTAATGAAGATTCGCTCATAATGTTTCCCTTCCCGCAAAAGATTATCACGGGCAAGTATTGTTGGGGCAAAATAATACTGCGTAATCAAATCGATGGCTTGGCGATTGAATTCTTCAGGAAAAGGCGCCTGTAATTGATATGTACGCAGTCCCGCTTCCACATGACCGATGGGAATCCCTTTATAAAAGCAAGCAAGAGCAGATACAAAGGAGGTTGTAGTATCTCCATGCACCAGAACGATATCCGGTTTCTCTTTATCCAACACCTCATTGACTCCCAATAAAATACGTGCTGTCAGTTCTGCTAAGGCTTGATTCTCTCTCATGACCTGCAAATCGTAATCGGGCATTACATCAAATACCGCCAATACTTGATTCAACATTTGACAGTGCTGACCGCTGACACAAACAATGGTTTCAACATTCCTTCGAGATTTCAGCTCCTTGATCAACGGACACATTTTGATGGCTTCGGGACGGGTACCGAAGATCAGTAATATTTTTATCATCGCAAACCTCCCTGATCAGCAATTGTAACAGAATCACTCTATTCGCTTTAAAATCGTGCTATGCTTGTATAACAAAAAGGGATTATTTTGAAAAATATCGCAAAATTCCCCTTGCAAATGGATACGATCTGTGTTATAATATAGTGCAATCTATATGGGTCCGTAAAGGTTTCGACGGGGACTCTGAAGTATGATTAGCGGGTAGAGCCGGGCGACTCTTAAAACCACCTAACTTAAAATTAAACGCTAACGAAAACGTAGCTCTGGCTGCATAATCGTTGCCCCTTTACAGGGGCTAACGATGGCAGTGCTGCGGCCTTTTAGTTGCCGCCCGTCCACCCGAGGAGTATCGCGGCCTCGGCTTGGGCGTCACTTAGCGATGCCCGTGCATCGGTGGTCCGCCACTGAACCGATCACGCACAAAGTGGCTACCCTGCACTGCAGCCTGTCTGTCGGCGGCAGTAATGGGGAATTCTAAAAGATAGACTGCACCCGGAGAAGATTATATGGATCGGTTTTCGGACAGGGGTTCGATTCCCCTCGGATCCACCAAAT
>JAZRIH010000235.1:0-6875 GCA_045645175.1 Eubacteriales bacterium
CATGGCTACGATCCGACTTCAACGAAGAGCCAGGATGCAATTACTTCCTGAGGATCTACCTTATTGAAGATGCAGAGGGAAGGACCCTGAGAGATAACCTTGGGCTTATCAGGGTTTACCTGAGGAACGGTTGCAATGTCAACGTCGAACAGGTACTTGTCACCGGTCTTAGCAGGTCTCTGGTAAGAAGCGCCTGCGGAAGAACCGATACACATATAGCTGTTACCCTTTTCAGCGGGATCCATCTTGAACAGGTCGGAGGTATACGCACCGGACAGTTCCTTGGTGGTTACGTAGCCCTTTTGATACCAATCTCTGAAGCGAGCAACGAAGGAGCGGTTCTGCTCGTTATCAAAGAGGAAGTGATCGCCGGTAGCGCTGGTGTAATCGGAGCCGTACTGCTCGCACATGGTGATGAACCAGTTTGCCTCGGAGTCATAACCCAGAGGGATGGAATCGGGATCGAGCTTCTTGATCTGCTCGCAAACCTTTTCCATTTCGTCCCAAGTGGTGGGAACTTTCAGGTTGTTCTTTTCGAAGAAGGTCTTGTTGTAGTAAAGAACCTCGGTAGACTTGGACATAGGCAGAGAGTACATCTTGCCGTCGCCAAACTGTGCGCCTTCATCGTAGTAACCCTTGATGAAGTCACCCTTCTGCTCGTCGGACAGACCCAGCACTTCGGTAGAGCCGTCAGCTCTCTTCACTTCGATGTCGCTGTTGATGATGGAGTCCAGCGGAACAACTGCCTTTGCCAGGTTGTACAGAGCAACGTGGTCGGGATAGCAGTAAGCGATGTTGGGCTGGTTGCCAACGGTGATCTCAGTCTTGATCTGATCGCGAACATCATCGTAGCTACCTACCTGCTTGTGCTCAACCTTGATATTGGGGTAGAGCTTGTTGAATTCTACGATATACTTATCGAGAACTTCACGCAGGTTTGCACCCATGGTGTGGTAGAAGGTTACGGTAATTTCTTTAGAGGTGTCGAAACCTTCTTCGGGAACAATAAAGTCACCCTTGGCACCCTGCGAGCCCTTGCCGCAGCTTGCCAGCATCAATACGGGCAGACACAGAATAACTGCCATAAAGATTGCTAAAAACTTCTTTTTCATTGCATAGCTTCCTTTCTTTTTTCTGCTTTGCTGAAAATTTATAACAGACGGCCACTGCCGACTATTACTGCATTAACCCTTGATACCGCTGCGAGATACGCCCTTCATGATGTATTTTCTCAGGAATACAAATACAAGGAACAGCGGGAAGGATACGATGGCAACTGCCGCCATCTGTACGGGGATATCGGCGTTACCTTCTGCATCGGTAAATGCGTTACGCAAGCCGTTGGTGATAAGCTGGAATTCTTCTTCATTTGCAACCAAGCGGGGCCAAATGTAGGAGTTCCATGCACCCATCATTTTCAGAATGGTGATCGAGATCAGCGTGGGGAGCGCCAAGGGGATCATGACCTTCCACAGATACTTGAGGTCTCCTGTACCGTCTACCTTTGCCGCAAGATACAGCTCATTGGGAATCTGCATGAAGTTCTGACGGAGGAGGTAAATATAGAAGATACTTACCAGGAAGGGGACGATCAGTACGGTATAGGTATTCATCCAACCGAAATTGTTTACGGTTACGTAGTTGGTGATGGTGAACAGCTCACCGGGAATCATCATGGTACCCAGCAGAGCCGCAAACAGTGCGTTCTTACCCTTGAATTCCAGTCTTGCGAATGCAAATGCAGACAGGACGGTGATCACCAACGACAGCAGCGTGGATACGATACCTACATACATAGTGTTCATAAACAATCTGCCCAAGTTACCCGTGTTGAATGCGCTGATATAGTTTTTCAGCTGAATCACTTCAGGCCACAGCGTGGGAACCGAGCGCTGATATTCTTCCAAGGTCTTTACCGAGGAGATCAACATGAAGTAGAAGGGGAAAATGATAACCAGTGCCATTGCCACAAGGAATGCGTACAGGAAAACGGTTACGGTGATCTTCATTGCTTTGCTGAAGGAAGTCACACGCTTCAGGTCTTTTTCCTGCATGGTTTGATTTTTCATCTCAGACATTGCGGCACCTCCTTAATAATGGGTCTTCTTCTTGCTGACGTAGAGGTTAATCATCGTCACCACGAAGATAATACCGAAGAGGATCAATGCCGCCGCGCTGGCGCGACCCTGATGGTTAGCAAGTGCATCGTAAATAAATCCAACCATGGTATTCAGACGGCGAGGGTCGCCGGTGGGGCCCATGTCTTCGCCGAAAATACCGACGATGCTGGAATATTCCTTGAAGCCGCCGATAAAGCCGGTAATGACAACATACGCCAGCATGGGGGACAGAAGCGGTACGGTGATGCGGGTGAATACACGGCTGCGAGAGGTACCGTCCACCTTTGCTGCATCGTAGTACTGCTTGTTGATGCTCTGGAGACCGCCCAGCAGAATGAGAATCTTAAAGGGCAGAGCGTTCCAAACGATGTAGACTACCATAACCACCATATTGGCAACATAGGACGAACCGGAGTTGATCCAGTTGATGGGCTCACCGCCGAACAGCTTGATAAAGTTGTTGATGATGCCCGCGGTGATGATCATCTCGTTTTCACCGCCGAATGCGGTACCTACCATGTTAAACATTGCCGCAAATACCATGCCGATGGCGATGGAGTTGGTCACGTAAGGCAGGAAGAAGATGGTCTGGAGCAGACGCTGGAAGGGCTTGATCGCATTGAGACAAACCGCAATCAGCAATGCCAGAATAGTAGAGATCGGTACAGTCAATACACACAGGAGCATGGTGTTACCGAGACACTGCAAAAACTCCTTGTATTCCAGTACCTGCAGGAAGTTGCCGATACCAAATTCAAAGGTAGCACCGCCAATTTCAGCCATACTGCTATAGCTTTCCAAAAATGCCATACGCAGAGTGTTGATAATCGGCCATACTGTGAAGATCAGCAACAGGACAATCGCGGGAGATAGATAGATCCACGCTTTCCAAGAATGCTTACTTTCAACCATTAGACTTCACCTCAAAGCGGATTCTGGTCTCATCCTGCTTGTTGAACAGGAATACCTTATGGGGTTTGAGGGTGTAGCTGACAGTTGCGCCTGCCGCTACGCGGTTATCTGCATCAATAATGGAACGGATAATGGGATTCAGCGATGCGGGATGAGTAGATACGACGCTCACGTCTCTGCCCATGACCTCAACGCTGTTGAGATTACAAGTGAGGGGACCGTTTGCATCCAGCACGAAGCCTTCGGGACGGATACCTACGGTAACGTCCTGATCGTCTACACCGGGAACATTCAGCACAGCGCTGCCGCCGATATAGAGCTTACCGCCCTTAACAGTACCGTCAAATACGTTTACGGGAGGAGTACCCAGGAACTTTGCAACAAACAGATTGGTAGGATCATCATATACATCCTGAGGCTTGCCGATCTGCTGAACAACACCCAACTTCATTACAACGATCATATCGGAGATAGACATTGCTTCTTCCTGGTCGTGGGTAACGAAAATAGTGGTGATACCGGTTTCCTTCTGAATACGGCGAATCTCTTCACGGGTCTGGAGACGCAGTCTTGCGTCCAGGTTGGAAAGAGGCTCGTCCAGAAGCAGTACCTTAGGCATCTTAACCAGCGCACGGGCGCTTGCCACACGCTGCTGCTGTCCGCCGGAAAGCTCACTGGGCTTTCTGTCCATCAGTTCATCGATCTGAACCAACTTTGCAGCATGGTAGGCACGGTCGATCATCTCATCCTTGGAGAGTTTGTCTGCGCCCTTGAGGTTTTGCAGGGGGAACATAATGTTCTGCTTTACGGTCATGTGAGGATAGAGCGCATAGTTCTGGAATACCAGACCTACACCTCTCTGCTCTGCAGGCAACTGGGTAACATCATCATCGCCGAAGAAGATCTTACCACCGGAAGGCTTCTGCAAACCGCTGATCATATACAGAGTAGTGGATTTTCCGCATCCGGAGGGACCGAGCAGGCCGATCAGCTTGCCGTCGGGAATGGTGAAGGTGAAATCATTCACCGCTACCACTTCTTCAGCCGATTTCTTATTTCGACTGGGGAAAATCTTTGTCAGATTTTGAAGTTCAACTTTCATTTAAATATCCTTTCTCGATCTATGTAAATAAATAGATTAACAAAATTGTTTTAATATTTGGCTTGATTGGCCGCTTCCGCATGAATCTTTTGCTTATACGCAAGAAGTGCTTCAGGACTCTCAAAAATCTTCTGGCTGGAAAGATCCACGGTGACTGTATGAGCAAGCAAATCATGCAAGGGCATCCGTCCGCGCGTAATGCAAATGGTAACGATCTGCAACACCGCAAAAAGCGCCAGTACAGCGATTCCCACAATGCCGATGGCATTGAACATGATCATGAAAATGATCATCACGGGAATCATGGTTTCTACCGTATATTTTCCAAGAACCGTACGGATAAACAGCAGCATCGGCGTGAGCTGTACACTGTCTTCCCGCATAACACCGATTCCGAAGATTTTTTTGCCAAGGGTCTGTCCGTTGCCAAACAGAAGGGGAACAATGAATTCCAAAAGCAAATAGGCAATCAAAATAGCGAAAGTAATAATTAACAGGGAAAGATTCACCAAAAGGCTATACAGGCGTCCCGCTTCAGGATCCTTGGTAAATGATTCATACGCCTGCTCAAATGCAGCGAATTCTTCTTCGGTTAATGCTTCTCTTTCCTCTGCCGAAAGATTAAATTTCACACCGTATTCGGCTTCATACTTAGCCTGCACCTGTTCTAATTTAGCAGTCTGGCTGTCATATCCAAAGACTGCCGACAACACAACTGCCGCACCAATGGCAATGATCGCCAGTATAATTAAATCGAATAACAGCGCAGATATTCTCTTCCAAATATCTGCCTTTTGCAAATCGTACATTCTCTTCCTCCGTATCCGATTTGATGATTTTGAACATAGTTATACAGATTTATTATACCACAAATCTTCATAATTACAACATTCACGAAGGAATTTTGTCGCACCGCCCTTCATTTTTGGCGCTTTGCATAATTTGATTATCCGATTTTGTGCAGAACAACAAGAGCTTTTCAAGCAGCGATTTTACACAATCTATTTACACAAAATCGATTTTGTGCTATACTGAACGTATGATAACCAAAAAAATTATTCTGTTGAATCTTTTCCTTTGGAGGTTTTATGAAGCTGAACCGATACCGCTTTCCTGCCCTTTGCCTGCTGGTTGCGCTGCTTTTGCATCTTCCCCCTGTATTGGCCGCATCCGATTCTATCGACTACTCCTCTCAGTCCAATTCGGGCACACGCCACCAGCTCTGTACAACCTTGGAAGGCACCTCAGCCAACACTTATTACAGCGGTGAATACAGCTACGAGCAATTGTCCTCCCTCTCCGCTGATGCCCTTTACAACACGTTGGCATCACTGATGACAACTACCCATACCACCCTCACTTCTTATTCCGACTGCCGTGACTATGCTACTCGTACTGATTGTGAAAAAGAGGACGGCAAAGTGATGCTCATCTACACCTCCTATTCGGCTACTCGTGGAGAATACATCAACGACACCCCCAGAGGATGGAATCGCGAACACGTATGGCCAAAGAGCCTTGGCGGATTCAATTAGGACCGCGCCGGTTCTGACCTGCACCACATCCGTCCTTCCGATTCCAGCGTCAATGGTACGCGCGGAAATCAGCTTTACGGCGAGGTTTCGGAAGGAAAAAGTGTGACCTCCTCCATGCCTACCGTCCCCTCCATGGTAGGCGGCTACTCTGCCGGCGGTTATTTCGAACCCCTGGATAATGTAAAGGGCGATGTTGCCCGTATTTGTCTGTATGTGTATGTCCGCTGGGCAAAAGATTTTCCTCAGTGCAAGGATATCACCCGTGTTTTCCAGAGCGTAGATGTATTGCTGGAGTGGTGTGCCGAGGACCCCGTAGACACTTGGGAAATGGGCAGAAACGAAGTGGTGCAATCGATTCAAGGCAACCGAAATGTCTTCATTGACTATCCCGAGCTGGCATGGCTTCTCTTTGACCGTGAAATTCCCGAAAACATGACCACACCTTCGGGCAAAGCAAATCCTTGTCCCCATGCCAACACCTGCGTGAAGAACAAGGTCGATGCGTCTTGCGGTGCAGACGGTTACAGCGGTGACACCTATTGCGCCGATTGCAATGAACTACTGACCAATGGCACTTCCATTTCCGCGACCAATGCCCATGACTATGCCGATCCCATGGGCATCGAAGACAGCAATCTGGAGAAGCAGGTCTGCAAAATCTGCGGACACGAAATTGTAGACATTCGTTCCGCACAGCCTACTCCGCCAACTATCCTTACCATCGTATGGATTGCCGCTGTTGGGGGAGTGATCCTTGCCGGTGGCGCAGTCGGAGTTGTTATGATCACCAAAAAGAAAAAATCAAACTAAACGAGGTATCTGCTATGACCAATCAGCAAATATGGGAGATCGCTCTCCGACAGTCTGCTATCGACTGTAACTGTTCCCCCGAAGATTTTCTTACGGACAAGCATCTGATCACCCGATCGGTCGCCAATCCTCGCGCCCGAAAGTATCTGCCTCTTCCTTTTGCTTTCGATATGACCTCTTACGGCAATAACATCGTAGCACAGACCAGTCCCGAACTTGCCCCTGTGGCAGAGGCTTATGTGAATCGCTACATCTCTGCCCACGCCTTTGAAACACCCAATCTGCACGTTTTGGACGAGATGCTGGCTCCCTACGGATACAAGGTTTGCTTCATGGCCGAGTATTTTCTCCCCGATGTAGAAGCGGTGCGTGAACTTCCCTGCCCCTATGAGCTTC
>JAZRIH010000236.1:0-2235 GCA_045645175.1 Eubacteriales bacterium
CCAAGGGCAGCAAGCTTACCTTCGGTCCCGTATGGGACTTCGACAACGCCCTGGGCAATGCCAATGAGGGCACCGAGCGCTACCAGTATCTCTACGCCGCATACAACGAGCGTTTCCAGAACAATCCTTGGTTCTACACCATTATGGAGGAACAGTGGTTCCGTGAGCGTGTGCTGAGACGTTGGGACGAGATCGCTGACGTGCGTGCAAAGCTGTCCGCCACCGTTACCAAGGCAGCTGAGGCAGGCTACAACAGCTTCTGCCGTAACTTCGACCGTTGGGATCTCTTCGGCAAGTCCTGGAACCGCGAAACCGAGCAGATCACTTCTCTGATGTCCTACAAGGAGCACTATCAGTTCTTGGCTAAGTGGATCGATCAGCGTCTTGACTGGATGGACGAGTTCCTCCACAGCAAGGACTTTATGGAAAACTGGACCGGATATGCCGGTGGGTTTCCCGAACCCGACCAGCCTGACTGGCCCGATTATCCTTCTCCCCCTGATAATCCTCCTATCGCTGACGGCATTGGCAATGAAGCGTACCAGACGCTGATTGAGAGCCACAAGCAGGTAACCGTCAACGGCGATCATGCCGGATCCAGCTATCCCGGACACTTCGACGAAGGTGTTGACCGTCTGTTTGACGATGACATCTACACCAAATACTGCTGTGCCACCGGTCTCGGCTGGTGGGGACAAAGCGGCACTGCCTCCATCGAGATCACCTTCTCGGTAAAGGATGACGTTGTCCTCTCGGGCTATGCAATCATCACTGCCAACGACAACAGAGAATTCCCCGGACGCAATCCCAACGCCATCGCGCTGTACGGCAAGAGTGCTGACGGCACCTATGAGCTGATTGATCAGTCCACCGATGCGGATATCGGACTTTCCGACCACAACTACACCGGTTACGGCAAGATTCTGGATAACAAATCGGCATACCGCGAATACAAGCTGGTGCTGACCGAAACCTTTGACACTCTGCAGATGAGCGAATTCTGCATTTACACCAAATAAGCCCCAACTCCCCCATGGCAATGCCGTGGGGGATTTTTTTAGGGAACAATAACGGTTCCCCTCTATTTTCGCTTTTTTCTTGACAAATTCTACGATCTGTGCTACAATAGTGGCAATCCGACAGAATAGAAAGGATCATTCCATGAACGCTATTTTAACTGCGAAAAATCTGAAAAAGACCTTTCGCTTATCCAAAAAGCAACAAAAAATTGAAAAAACGGGACTGAAGGAAAAGGTCGCCGTGGACGGACTCTCCTTCTCGGTAAACGAGGGCGAGATCTACGGTCTGCTGGGTCCCAACGGTGCAGGCAAGACCACCACCCTGCGCATGATCGCCACCCTGATCTCCCCCGACGAAGGCGAGATCACCGTTGCAGGTCACGATCTGCAAAAGGATCCGGGTGCCGTCCGCTCCGCCTTGGGCTTCCTCACCGGTGAGCTGAAGTTAGAGGACTTCTTCACCCCCAATTACTTATTCGATTTCTTCTCTTCCCTCCACGGCATCGACCCCGCTGTCGCACAAGCCCGTAAGCAACGCCTCTTTGCCCGATTCGGCATTGATCAGTTTGCCGAAGTAAAGGTGGCCAACCTCTCCACCGGTATGAAGCAGAAGGTATCGCTGGTGATTTCCATCGTTCACGACCCCGCCATCGTCATTTTCGTCGAGCCCACCAACGGTCTGGACGTCCTCACCGCACGTGTGGTCACTGACTTCCTGGAAGAACTGAAGAAGGAAGGCAAGACCATCCTCCTGTCCACCCACATTTTCAGTCTGGTAGAAAAGCTCTGCGACCGCGTGGGCATCCTCATTGACGGCAAACTCGCCGCCGAGGGCACACTCGCCGAGATCTGCGGCGATCGCTCCATGGAGGACGCGTTCTTTGATCTCTACCGTTCCCTGAAAGGAGGCGATGTTCTGTGAAAAACATTCTCACCGTAATGAAAAAGGAGCTTCGCCGCTTCTTCACCGACAAACGTCTGGTCCTCACCGCCCTGCTCCCCGGCATCCTCATTTACGCCATCTACTCGGTGATGGGCGATGCGCTGGAATCCTCCTTTAGCGAGGAAGAAGGCACCGTCTACGTGATGTACGCCGAAAACCTTCCCGCATCGGTTTCCGCTATTTGCGAAGCCACCGAGATGTTTGATATTCGCGAAGGATTTGACAAAGAAAAGGTCACCGACGGCACTGCCGATCTTTCTGTCCGCTTCCCCG
>JAZRIH010000237.1:0-14421 GCA_045645175.1 Eubacteriales bacterium
AATCTGCTGCTTATGCTTCGGTGGTTCGAATCCACCCGCTCCCACCAACAATGCCTTGTCGGGCATTTTTTACTTTACTATTGTGATCCTGCCTATCACGGTACGGGTCATTCCATATAAACCAAATATACGGGAGCGTTCCCGAGCGGCCAAAGGGGACAGACTGTAAATCTGCTGCTTATGCTTCGGTGGTTCGAATCCACCCGCTCCCACCAACAATGCCTTGTCGGGCATTTTGAAACCACCCTGTCGGGTGGTTTTTTTATTTTCAATAATACTGATTCATTTTTCTCCGATTTCATTCAAGCACTCTACCAAATATAAAAAAGGATCCGCAGTCCCCAAAAGCTGCCCATATTCACGATTATGATTTTATCCATGATCATGGCTATCGAAAGCCATGAAGAATCCTCTTTCGTCGAAGAAATCTATTTCAAATACCATTCCAATATGCTCGCCATTTGCAATCAGGTTCTGCACAATCCCGCCGATGCCGAAGATGCTCTGGTAGATGCATTTGAAAACATTATCCGTACTGTCGGGGCAGTCCGTACAGTCCCCTCCTCCAAACTCCCTGCCCTGCTCCATACCTACGCATACAATGCGGCAATCGATCTGTACCGAAAAAACAAAAAAGCAAACGAATTGTTTGCTTCTACAATCTACCGTGATGAAGACGAGGACAAGCCTATCGATCTTCCCGATGAAACCTTTGATTTGGAGCAGATTTTGGTGGACAAGGAACTGATTGCCGAAGTCTTTCAAATAATCAAAAAATTCCCGCCCAGCTTAAAATCAGTGGCGCTGTTCAAATGGCAATTCGGCTATCGAAACAACGAAATCGCCGAAGTACTCCATATCAGCGAATCCGCGGTCAGTACACGAATCCTGCGAGCAAGACAGCTTCTCCGGAATTTTTTGACTGAGCGCTATACTGAATCCCACAATTAAGAAAGGACGGTTTGCAGATGAATATCAATCATTCCGATAAACTGGATGCACTCCTGTCTCTTGCAACCGCCCAATGGGTGGATGAATTGAACGATGAATTTCTCAGCGCCCAATCCGAGATCGAGCTGACTCCGCAGACCAATCGGCGCATCCTTCGGATGCTTCGTAAGGATAAGCGCCGCACACCCCCTTCAACAGCAAGAATGGTTTTCAAATACCTGATGCTGGCTGTACTGATCGCGGCGACTGTTGCCTTCACTGCCTGCATGGCGCTCCCCCGTATCCGCGAGGCAATTTGGAAGATCATGCTGGAATGGCACGATGAATATGTATCGGTACAGTTCGTGCCTGCTACCGAAGATTCCCATGCATCCGCCAATAAGCCGTCCGATTCTACCAATACAACCGAAAAAACCAACGATCCCACCATTGTTCTGCCTCTTTCCATTGAGGAAATCAATATCCCCAAGTATATGCCCATAGGATATACCACCAAGAGCAGCATCACGGAGAGTATATTCCGCCTGAGTTATTACGATGAAAACGACTCCTTCATATTCTCGTATCATCAAATGGTCATTGGGTTCAACAGCACCGCAGATAGTGAGAACGGAACACTCTCCGAAATCGAGATCAACGGACTGAATGCAGTAGTCATTGCATACAGCGATGACCCCAATGTCTATTGCCTGTATTGGCAGGACAATCAGTATCGATACCGTATTTACGGCTATTTCGAAGACTACAATGAGCTCATTCGGCTGGCAAGCAGCGTGGATGTAAAATAATCTGCAGGAGAACGGTCCATGGGACAGTTCTCCTGTTTTCGTTCGGATTGCACAAAACAATATTTTCATTTTTAGCAATTCAAACAAAATTAATTTTTCAACATAAAATCATGTGACATTTTTCGTATTTATTCGTCATATATAGAAATCGAAGACGGCAGGACATACAAGATCCTCCCTCTCCACAACAATGCAAAGGCGATTTAGTTCTCCCTATACATTCCCATCCCACTTGACAAATCACTCCCCAAAATGTATAATTAATCTATCCTTTGCATCTTTTATTCTCATTCCTACGGAGGTTTCTTGCATGAAAAAATCGCTCGCACTTTTGCTTCTGACCACCATCCTTGCCGCTTCGATTGCGGGCTGTGTCCGCCGGGATGAGGGGGATTCTACTCCCACTACTACAACTACTGAGTCTGCTCTGACCACCACCCCCTCTCCCGTTATCACCACTACAGCCACTCCCATCACTACAGTAGCCCCCGTCACCACTACACCGCCGGTAACTACCGCTCCCGTAACGACCACACCGCCCATCACCACCACTCCCGTCACTACGCCTCCCGTGACCACGGCGCCGATTACTACCGCGCCTCCCACGACTACGGCACCCGAAACTACTCCCGAGACCACCCCCGAGCCTCTCCCGGGCAATCCCGAAAAGTACGGCTTCACCGAGGTTCCTTACAAGAAGCTCGACGCATGGTTTAACTTCGAAGAAGCCCATTGGTCTTATTGGTACACTACCCAGACCAACATCGGGGATAGCCTGAATCTCTCTCTGCTCAAGCCCTGCACCTATGATGAAGCCACCCAAAACTGGGTTCCCTCTGCCGATGCCTATGAAAAGGGCTGGCGCATGGGAGAAATACTCGGCTCCACCCTCACTCCCATTACGGGTATGAGCGCAGTGCTTGCCTTCACCGCTCCCGCCGATGGCACCTATGAGTTTGAATTTTACTATCATGGAGGAAAAATCCCTGGCACCGATAGTGACGGCATACAGTTTCTCCTCTTCGGCGACGGACGGTTGGCCTACGCCGAGGTGTGTAATCCCGATCACGAGGAGGGGATTTACGATCCCTTTGTGACCAAATACGTCTCTCTTAACAAGGGAGAGCGCGCTTACTTTATTGCAGATCCCCGCGAAAACGGCAATGGCGACATTTGCAAATCCATCTCCATGATTCGTGTCCAGCGCACGATTGAGAAATACATCGATAACAAGAACACCTACGCCTTCGGGTACAACTATGACGAGGGCAGCCCAAAGCAAGGCACCAACGGCTGGTACGCAGGCTATGCGGAGACGGGTTCTCCCCTCACCTCTGCCTCCATCGGAAGCGATCCCATGCCTTCGGATCTACTGGCGGGCTCGACCTCCTTCTCCTCTGTCAAAGAGGATGAAATCGCCATGATCCTATGGAAAGCCCCGAAATCGGGGACCTACACCGTATCGGTGAGGGGCTGGTGGCCTGATAAGGATGTTTTCCTCTCCTTCTACAATGACGGCGAGTGGATCACTACCTTGATGGACGATTTCTCCTTTGCCAATCATCAAATGACCTGCAAACTGAACAAGGGCGAGTATTTTGCTCTCCTCATCACCCGTAACGAGGCCTTCAACGGATGGGGCCCGAACAACGATCTGGAGATCCTCATCCAGCGCGCTTCGTAAGAGGATACTGCATAGAAAAACACAGCCCTTTCTTTCCGAAAGGGCTGTTTACATTTAATATCCGAACACTTCTCTGTTGGTGCCGTAGAAAATGTCCTCGTGACCTGCGATCAGCTTGCAGATGTTCTCAAAGCGATCCCAGGAGTTGTCGAAATCAAATTCGTAGCTGTGTCCCCAGATGTAAAGGAGTTTAGGCTCATCAAATTCCGCTTCCAAAAATTCCTTGCAGATCTCCTCACAGCGGGGATCGATGGCGTGAATGGTGGGGTTGAAGCGGTAGGGATTATCCTGGGGGTCGAAGGAATAGGTGGAGGTAATGGTACGGGAATAGACGACGCCTGTCTTCTCCTTCAGCACCTTCGCCACACGGTCGTCATTGTTCACGCCTCCGCAGGGGTATGCCATACCGATGACCTCGTATCCGCAGAGGGCGGAAAGATTTTTGCGATCCTCCTCTACCTGATAAACGATGTCCTCCTCGGAAAGCGTCGTCAGGTTAGGGTGAGTGAGGGTATGGACTGCCACCTCGTGTCCACGATAGAGGTCAGCCACCTCGGAGGGGTCGATCTTGGTATGGTCGATCCGCACCTTGCCGTTGCCCACCTGAATGGTGACGTTGAACAGCTTGGAGTTAAGATTGAAGGTACATTTGAGTCCGTAGCGGTTGAGGATCTCCACCATACGGCGGTCCTGGAGCACGCCGTCATCCATAGAAAGGGTGATGGCTTTCATTTTTCCGTGAGTATTGTAGGTCATATCTGCCTCCTGACACTTACATTTCGTTAGGGACAGTATACCACAGGTTTGGGAAAATGTCAAGGAGTGTATTTCTTTCCCGAGGGGAGAGGAATTAGAGTTCACTTTCAGGGAACTCGTTGCAGTTGCAAAGCAACTGCTCACCATCCTCAGACGCCGAATGTTTAATGCAGTTCGCAACGGCGCCATAGTCGCCTGCGAACTACAAGAGTTGCGCATGGCGCAACTCCGCTCCCTATCTTTAGAACTCTTTCCTCATTCCTTGGCTGGCGGCGATCTAAAAGTGAACATTGGGTATATAGCATTTCGTATCCGCCCTTACAAGCCGTCCCCTCCCCTCTCCCTTGCCCCTTCGATGATGGCAGACAACATCTCCGGCGCAGGGGCGCTGTCGGTAAGAGATTTCGCCAACTCCTGTGCATCCGCGCGATGGGTGAAGAGTCCCGGATAGGACAGATGGAGCCTTGCATCATGATCGGGCAGACGCCACACATCAATCCCGTACAGGGTATAAGGGACGCCCTTTTCGTCCACATAACGATCGGAGCGCATTAAATAAATGTATTTCATAAAAAATCCTCTCTCATTGCATTCGTACTTATAGTATATCCAACGGGGCGGATTTATGACAGAAAAAATCCATCGAGGGGGAGAGATTGCCCTCTCCCTATTTTCCAAAAAATTCGACATTTTCTGCAATTGGATATTGCTATCTATGCGAGAATATAGTATAATAAATAAGATAGGAATACTATACTTTTTACACAGGAGGGAGATTCCATGAATCAGACCATCCGCAAAGGAGGAGCCCTGCTCCTTGCCTTGACTATGCTGATCCCTACCCTTGCAAGCTGTACCGGTCAGCAAGGAACCACCACCACTACAACCGCCACAACCCCCTCGGGCTTTACCCCGTTGCCCATCACTCGTCCCGATCCTTCCGCGCTGATCGTCAGCGAGGTGATGGCGTCCAATTCCTCTACCGTTGCCGACTCCTTCGGCGAATATTCCGACTGGATCGAGATCCACAATCCCACCGAAAGCCCCATTTCCCTGGACGGCTTGTTCCTCTCGGACACCCCCGACAAGCCCTATAAATATGAGTTCCCCGACGTTGCCATCGACGCGGGAGAATACATGGTAATCTTCGCCTCCGACCGCAACACCAAAACCAAGGAAGGCGAGCTCCACACGGGCTTCAAGCTCAGCGCAGGCGAAGAGATCGTCCTCAGCTCCAAGGACGCTACCCTCTCCACCCTGCCCATCCCCATGGATCTCACCGACGACATCTCCTTCGGCAGAGTGTCCATCTCCTCCGAGGAAACTGCCAACGTCTACTTTGCCACCCCCACGCCCTGCGCCGTCAACGGCGGCATTTATGCCGAGGTCTTCGGCGAGCTGTCGGTGTCCGAGATCGGACTGCGCATCAACGAATTTATGATGAAAAACGAGGCGATCCTCTATGATGAGGACGGCGACTGCCCCGACTGGGTGGAGATCCGCAACACCTCGGACAAAGCGGTGTCCCTGAAGGGATTTGGTCTGTCGGACAGTTTCGACGATCCCCTGAAATGGACCTTCCCCGACATCACCCTCGAGCCCGATGAGTATCTGTTAGTGCTCCTCTCGGGCAAGAAGAAGGAATACACCGAAAACGCCCCCTTCCTCCACGCTGATTTCAAATTAAGCGACAGCGACGACGGTCTGCTGATCACCGACACCAAGGGCATCCTCATTGACCGCATCGGCACCGTTGCCCTGCCCGAATCGGCATCCTACGGACGTGACCCTCAGGATGTGGCAAGCTGGAAGTTCTTCACCCGTCCCACCCCCGGCAAGGTCAACACCCCCAACGGCTTTACCCAGCTGAGCTCGCTGAACAAGGCAATGACCGAAAAGGTCTACATCAGCGAGGTCTGCTCCGTCAGCTCCTCCAAGGTGTCCTCCCTCCCCGACGAGGACTGGATCGAGCTGTACAACAACACCAACCAGCCCATTAATCTGTCGGGCTGGGCACTGAGCAAATCGGTTGCCGATCTCAAAAGTTACATCCTCCCCGATCTCACCATCCCCGCCTACGGCTATGTGGTGATCACCGCATCGGGGGAGATCTCTCACGATAGCAAAAAGCCCTCCACCGGGTTCAAGGTCAGCCACACCGGCACCACCCTCTACCTCACCGACGGCGAAGGCTATCTCACCGACTCCTTCGAAACCGGTCTGCAACAGGCAGGCATCACCTCGGGACGAGTAATCGAGAACGACACTCTCACCCGCAAGTTTTTCGCCACCCCCACCAAGGGCAAGTCCAACAGCACCTCCTCCTCTGCCCCCTCCTATGCGCTCTCCGTGGAGATCAGCTCCTCCGCAGGCGTGCTGGTTGCCAATTCCCATACCATCACCCTTACCACCGCCGAGGTAGGCGGCACCATCTACTACACCTTAGACGGCACAGCCCCCGACGAGAATTCCCTCGTCTATACCGCCCCCTTCACCTTGGAAAAATCCGCATCGGTGCGGGCAGTAGTCTATGCCGACGGCAAGCTCCCTTCCCAGATCGCCACCCAGACCTTTCTCATTGAGGAAGGACACTCCCTGAACGTGGTCTGCATCACCGCCAATCCCGATGATCTGTTCAGCTACGATCGAGGCATCTGGGCAAACGGCCCCGGCTGGACTGCCGAGTTTCCCCATCAAGGGGCGAACTTCTGGAAAGAATGGGAGAGAGAGATCTACTTCGAATATTACGAGAAGGACGGCAGTCTGGGCATCGGCTTCTCGGCTGGCATGAAGAATCACGGACAGTATTCCCGTGCACAAGCGCAGAAATCGGTATCCATCAATCTCAAAGAAGCCTACGGCTCGGGCACTACCCATTACCCCTTCTTCGGGGAAGATGACATCTCCGTGTTCGACAATCTCCTCCTGCGCACAGGCGGTCAGGACTGGAACTACACCAATCTCATCGACGCCTATTGCGCCCGCGTGGTAGCAGGCCAGATGAATCTGGACTATATGCGGGATAAACCCGTCGCCCTCTATGTGAACGGCGAGTATTGGGGACTCTACTATGTCCGCGAAAAGGTGAACGAGTCCTACATCTACAACCACCACGGCATTGAAGATGATAATCTAGATCTCATCAAGGGCACCAAAAAAGCCGAGTGCGGCAGCTATGACGCCCACAGCGCACTCCTGACCTACATCCGCACCCACGATCTGTCGGTGCAGGAACACTTCGACTACGTGGCATCCCAAATTGACATTGAGGAATGGACCAATTACTGGATCGCCGAATCCTTCTTTGCCAACACCGATACGGGCAACATACGCTTCTACTGCTCCAAGGACGGCGATGGCAAATGGCGTTGGATCTTATTTGACCTGGACTGGGCGCTCTACCGCTCCACCTACAAATGGAACATGATCGAGGAATTCATCGATCCCCGCGGCCACGGCTCGGGCAATATGTTCAGCACCACCATTGCGGTGGGACTCTTCAAAAACGCAGAGTACAAGAAATACTTTATCGAAACCTATGCCAATTATCTCCACACGGTCTTTGATCCCGATCGGATGATTACCATTCTGGATCAGATGGTAGACGAGATCGACGAGGAAATGGTTCGCCAATGCGATCGTTGGGGCGCAATTTCCTACTCCCGTTGGCAAAGCAATATTGAAAAGCTCCACACCATCATCCGCGAGCGTTGGGAATACTCCAAGGGCGACCTGCAGGAAACCTTCCATCTCACCGATGCTTACATGAACGAGCTCTTCCCCTCCACACTGTAAATTCATATCCATTAGATAACCATAACGAAAGAGGTACACACCCATGCGTAAATTAACTATCCACAGAACCAAACGATTCATTGCTTGTCTGGTCACCCTGAAGGTTTACATCGAGGATCCCAATGTCTGCGATCTGGTAATCAATGAGCTTCCCTGCCGCAAGCTGGGCGAGCTGAAAAACGGCGAGACCAAGACCTTTGAGATCGGCAACAATGCCGCCCGTGTCTTTGTCATTGCCGACCGATTCAGCAAGGGCTACTGCAATGAATATTACAAGCTTCCCGCAGGCGAAGAGGATATTGAGCTGTTCGGCGAAAACAAATTCAATCCCGCTGTAGGCAATGCTTTCCGTTTTGAGGGTGTGACCGATCCCGAAGTGCTGGAAAATCGCAAAAAGGGACGCAAAAAAGGCAGAATCGTGCTGATCACCGCCATTCTCGTAGGTTTGGTGACAGGCTTTTTCGCAGGTGTCATTGCCGCATCCGAGCCTGTTGAGGATCAGATCTTCACCACAGGTGGCGTGTCCATCACCCTGACCAACGAGTTCCAGGAAGAACAGCTGGCTGATTTCGTTGCCTGCTACGGCTCGGTAGACGTTGCAGTATTCGTCCGCTCGGCTTCCTTTGCAGCTGAGCCCGAGCTGAAGAATTACTCGGTTGAGCAGTATGCCGAGCAGGTTTACAAGCTCAATGAGCATGACGTTCCCAAGGGCGTGCAGAGCGACAACGGACTGACCTTCTACGAATATCAGCATCACAATCCCGAGGACGGCATCACCTACTGCTATTTCACCTACATTTACAAAACCGAGAACGCATTCTGGATCGTGCAGTTTGCCACCCCCGACATTGAAGTGGAAAACTACCGCGATTCCATCACCCAGTGGGCGAAATCGGTAACATTTGAAGAGGGAAAGTAAGAAAGCGATCCCCTGATACAAAAAACAGCTTGCAGGAGAGCCTGCAAAATTAGCGGTAAAATTGAATTTAGCCACTACGAAAATCGTGGTGGCTTTTGATATGCAGAAACAAAGAAAGCCCCGCGCGAGCGGGGCAAGGCTTACAACAGTTGATCCAATTTGCTTTCAATATCAGCAAACCAATCTTTCCCTCTGTGTTCATCAAAACAATTCCAGGACAGCTCGGCTTTCAAAAGACGGACAACTTGTTTGTTATCTGACGGCGCATTGCTCACGAAGCAATTCATCACAAGCGGATGTGTAAGATTATGCTCCGTTACCGAAACCGATTTTTGGGCACAATCAAGGGCTCGCGACAAATAATGCTTTATAGCATCCTCGCTTTTACCCAACACGGTTTCATCTTCGGCAATCATTCGATATTGCACGCACATACGCTTCAAATCCTCGAAGCTCATATCATCATTGGGGAAAACCAGTTCATAAACCGATGCGATCACTTTGCTCACGGCCTGAACATACGCAGTGCCGCCCGGGATGTTCTCGCATTGTGCTATACGTGCGCCCATATAGAATAGGCTGTTCAAATACCAATAGTTCGCAAAGCTGAAGGTCGATACTAACTCTTCGCTATCGTTTGTGATCTGCATCAAGATCATCTCCAAAGAGTGCATCAGCTGATACGCCTCATACGCCCATTGCTCGGCCTTCTCTTGATTTCCGCAAGCGGCATAAGTACGAGCGATCTGCGATATGGCTTGGCCTTTATAGTATGAGCCGCCCTCGCTGTGATAGATTTCCGTGCCCAGCTCCACGATCTCCTTTTGATACTTGACTTTGTCCATATCAAAATACGTTGACATAAGCATTTCTTTCACGCCGACATGATTGGGCATCTTATGATGCGCTTCCTGCCAAAGCGGCAACACCGATGCTACATCTCCGTTACGGTAAAGCTCACAGGCTCTCTTTTCGTATTCATGGTAGAGACTGCTTTCATCAATCTGCTCCGCCCCAAGAAGTTCGTCAACTGTAATTCCGAAGAATCTCGAAATTTCGGGTAAAAGCTCAATGTCGGGATAGGTGCCTCCATTCTCCCATTTGCTGACGGCTTGGAAGGATACATTCAGATACTGCGCCAATTTTTCTTGGGATATATTTTTCTCTTTACGAAGACATTTCAGTTTTTCTCCTAAATTGATATTCATGCAAATATTCTCCTCTCGGGTTTATCGTAGCTACACTTACATTATACAGCAGATTCTTTTGAAAAACAATAACTCGATATTTGAATTTTGATTGAGGTACTCAACTAATCGTAGAAAAATTGATTTATCTGCTTTCCCGATACTCGCGTCTGGGGCAAGCATAGCGCGTGGCAGTCCACCGCGCACAATCGGGCAGAAGCCCGAACCCACTATCCGCAGAGAAACGGTGCACAAAAGCCTTCCTCCGGGAGGAAGGGGGACCACGAAGTGGTGGAAGGAGCCCGCGAAACTTTGAGTTTAAGCGAGATTTATTATAGCGCGCTCTCCCTCAGTCGCCTGCGGCGCCAGCTCCCGCAGTAAGCGAAGCGTCTGCATTGGAGGGAGCCTTTCGTAAGTTCCTATCGACAAAAAACACCACCAAAGAAATTCCTTGGTGGTGTTAGTTATTTCTCCGCTAAAGTTGCAGAGGCGAATGCAAGCTGTTTTTATTGGGAGCGGTGCACACGACGGCTCGCCATCGCTACGCCCCTATTTTGCACCTTTCATTTTTCCAAAATCTCTTGCAAAAATCCGCGTTTTCTGCTATACTGTCCTTAAAGTATTTTCATAAGAAGGGTTCGGTCATGACTAAGAGCAAAAACAAGTTTCTGGAAGGCAATCTGACCCAAAACATCATCCGCTACACCATTCCCATCATCCTCACCAGCGTGCTGCAGCTTCTGTTCAACGCCGCCGATCTGGTGGTGGTTGGTCAGTTCCGCGGAAGCGTATCGGTTGCCGCCGTGGGCGCTACCGGTGCCATCACCATGCTCATTATCAACCTCTTTATCGGTCTGTCGGTAGGTGCAGGCGTTGTGGTTGCCCAAGGCTACGGCTGCGAAGACCGCCGTATGGTCCACCGCACCGTTCACACCACCATTCCTGCCGCACTGGTCAGCGGTCTGTTCCTCACCGTGGCAGGCATCCTTCTCTCCCGTCCCCTCTTGGAGCTGATGGGTACCCCCAAAGAGGTTCTCGAGCTGTCCACCCTCTATATGCGCATCTATTTCGGCGGCATCACCTTCAATATGCTCTACAACTTCTGCGCATCCATCCTTCGCGCGGTAGGTGACACCAAGAGCCCCTTGATCTTCCTCTCCATCGCAGGCGTGATCAACGTAGGATTGAATCTGATCTTCGTAACACAGCTTGACATGAACGTAGAAGGCGTTGCCCTTGCCACCGTCATCTCTCAGGCGGTGTCGGCACTGCTGGTCATCATCGCTCTCATGCGCCGCACCGATATGTGCCGTCTGGATCTGCGCAAGCTGCGATTCTACCCCACTCAGCTGAAAAAGATCATCCAGATCGGTCTGCCCGCGGGCATTCAGGGATCTCTTTTCTCCATTTCCAACGTATTGATCCAGTCGTCTATCAACTCCTTCGGCCCCGTAGTCATGTCGGGTAACGCCGCCGCAGGCAATATCGAAGGATTCGTTTACGTGAGCATCAACGCCTTCCAGCAGACCGCCGTGAACTTCACCGGTCAGAACGTGGGCGCAGGCAATTACAAGCGAGTCTGGCGCTCCTTCTGGATCTGCCTTTGCTGTGTATCGGCGGTGGGATTTGTTGCCGGCACGCTGGGCTTCGTCTTCGGCAGACAGCTCCTCTCCATTTATATCAACGACTCGGCAGAAGCCATCACCTACGGTCTGCTCCGTATGAGCTACATCTGCCTGCCCTACTTCCTCTGCGGTCTGATGGACGTATCCACCGGCGCACTCCGCGGTATGGGCGCATCTATGATCCCCATGATCATTTCGGTACTGGGCGTATGCGGCATCCGCATTCTGTGGATCTACACCATTTTCCAAATCCCCGCATTCCACACCCCTGCCAGCCTCTACATTTCCTATCCCATTTCCTGGATCGCAACCTTCCTGTGCCAGCTTGTGGCTTATTTGTACATCTACAAACGGCAGGTGCGGCGAGCGGAAATTCCGTTCGTAGCAGATCAGCCCGATCCTGCGGATCTGAAAGCATAATCCCCTCCCCGCCCTGATCCGGCGGGGAGTTTTTCGATGTCCCTCTTTACAAATCCGCTTTCGTGTGCTATAATGAACTTAGAAAAAAATCTCACCCAAAGGAGTGATTTCCGTGACCAAATCCATGCGCACCCCCATTATTCTACTGACACTGCTTCTGCTGACAGCACTGCTCTTCACCGGCTGTGAAGCTCTGATTGACAACGGGATGCACCGCGCCGAATGCGAGGCATATCTGGACGCCATGTTGGCAGGCGATTTCAAAGCCGCCCACGCCATCACTCCCGCCATCAACGAGGAAGAGCATCGCGCCTACTTTGAAGAAAACTGCAAGATCATCGCAGGCGCAACCTCCTACACCCTCACCCAAACCGGTTGGAACATCAACACCACCAACGGCGTGACCACCAAGACTGCCTCCTATCAGATGGTCACCGACAACGGCTTGACCTGTCAGTTTACCCTCAACACCGTAGAGGGCTACGAGGGCATCGCTAATATCGGCTTCCGTGATACCACCGCGTTCGCCGCATCCGCTAAGTCTTTGTCCACGGTAGACGTCGTTTTGAAGATCGTCTCCCTTCTGCCCATCGCATTCAGCATGTGGATGCTGGTGGACTGCATCAGACGGAAGATGAAGAAAAAGGTATGGTGGGTCCTCCTCAACCTCCTCGCCATGAGCTTCTCTTACACTTCGGGACCTTCCACCGTCCGCACCGATTTCTCCGCAGAAATCTTCTGCTCCTTCTCGTCCATGACCGCCGTGATCCCCGAAGAAACGATCACCTTGACCATCGTCCTGCCCATCGGCGCGCTGATCTACTTCTTTATGCGCAAGAAGCTCTCCGCCAAGTATGCAGAGCAACAGGCACAAGCAGCTCCCGTCATGGCCAATCCCAACGACAGTTCTGCTCCCCTTACAGTTGCAGATCTGACCAAGCCTGAGGAAAAGCCTGCCGAAGCGGTCGACAAACCAGAGAACGAATAATCCCCTCCCCCGCCCTGATCCGGCGGGGGCTCGTTCTCTGATAAGGACAGGCGGCCTCGACTGTCCCTGCACAGAACAACCGCTCCCTCCCATCCCGAGTCGTTCGCAATCTCCTAATTTCCCCGAAAAACTTGCAAATTCCCCTTGACAAATGCCCACTCTTGTGCTATAATACCCCCAACAACCAAGAAACCGTTGAAGCGAAGGTAAAAACAGTCGTGCCCCCACAGAGAGTCCGCGGTGCTGAGATGCGGATGGCAAGCAGATTGTATAAATGGATCGCTGAGGGCGCAGTCAAAGGGATTGGGCAGGGCAACTTTCCCACACCGAGTATTCTGCGACGGATGACCTCCCGTAAGTGGGTCGGAAATATGACCGTATTTCCAAAAAGCGTATTGGAGTGACCAAGTCGCTCCGATAAATCAAGGTGGCACCGCGGATAAAGCAAACATTTCGTTTATTGCAGTTTATTCGTCCTTGACAGACAAGATAGTTCTGTCAAGGGCGATTTTGTTTGACCATGCACCGTCCCTACCTAGCAAACGATAGCAACGCTATCCACCTTCCCCAAAACTCAAATCTATATTTCTCACAATCGGAGGAACATACCATGAAATTCAATGGAATTGATTTTGACACTTATCTGAAGAATTATCCCGACGAAAAGGGTTATTTCGGCAAATACGGCGGCTCCTACATTGCCGAAAATCTCCAGGCAGCAATGGACGAGATCACCGAAGCTTACTTCACCATCTGCAAGTCCCGTAAGTTCATCGACGAGCTCCGCCGCATCCGCCGCGAGTTCCAGGGACGTCCCACCCCCATCTCCCATCTGGAGCGTCTGTCCAACAAGCTGGGCAACATACAGCTCTACGTGAAGCGCGAGGACCTGAACCACACCGGCGCACACAAGCTGAACCACTGCATGGGCGAGGTACTCCTTGCCAAGTACATGGGCAAAAAGAAGGTCATCGCTGAAACCGGCGCAGGTCAGCACGGCGTTGCTATGGCAACCGCTGCCGCGTATTTCGGCATGGAATGTGACATCTACATGGGCGCTGTGGACATTCAGAAGCAGGCACCCAACGTAGCCCGCATGAAGATCCTGGGCGCAAACGTGGTAGAGGTTACCCACGGTCTGGCTACTCTGAAGGAAGCGGCAGACGCAGCTTTCGAGGCATATGCAAAGGAATACAAGGATGCTATCTACTGTATCGGCTCGGTTCTCGGCCCCCATCCCTTCCCTATGATGGTGCGCGACTTCCAGCACGTTGTCGGTGAGGAAGCGAGAGAGCAATTCCTTGAGAT
>JAZRIH010000238.1:0-1642 GCA_045645175.1 Eubacteriales bacterium
GTCTTAATCAGAACGCCGTCGGGGTAAATCTCAATGATATCGTTCTTGTAGACGTCGCTGTTGGCAATATGACCTGCAGTGAAGGAAATCGTATCATATTTTCCGCCAAGGTTAAAGGATACGCATGCAGGTCTGGTTTCAAGAATACTGTGGGATGCAAGGAGAATAATGCCCTCGTTATACTTTACGCCGCCCATAGAGAAGGTTGTGAAGCTGCTGGAGCCGTCAAACACGGCTTGCTCTACACTACTGGAAATTCCAAACGCGCCAAGCTCGGATACCATCTTGACCGGTCTGTCGGGGAAATTCTGAAACGAACCTGAAATATTATCCAGGGCTTCCTTGGTAGTTGCAACGTAAGCGTCGGCAATACCGAAGAAATTACCCGTTGAATCACCGTATTCCAGGTTTCCTTCATCGGTGAGCCATGCAAATTTGAGCTGAGGGCAGCCCTCCACATTGACTGTTGTCTTTCTCGGAAGCTCGTGGGAGGAGTAAACCTCTTCGTGCACGATCTTGCCATCGGCAAAGACAGTCAGCCATGCCGAACCATCACTGTTGTTGGAGGTTCTGTCTGCCACACCTGCGGTGAAGGTAAGATAGTTGTATTTGCCTTCAAGGTCGAAGTAAATATCTTCTTCATCATCGGTCATAAGTCCTTGCGATATGTAAGTAGCGATAGCGTTTTCATATCGAACGGAACTCATATTGATGTAATTTCTGCCATCGGAGGATTCACCGCCGTTGGGGTAATACACAGCGCTTGAGGTGCTGGGAATCAAATAAGGCTTCAGATCCTTGATCAGCTGCACTGGTTCATTTCCTGCAGGTGCGGGAACATAGCCGGTTTCGTGAGGTTCACCGTTCCAAACGGTGATCTCCGCCATGGTAATGCTGAAGCCGTCATCGCCCGTAACAGCCTTCACTTCAATGTTCTGTGCGCCTTTTACATCATAAGTAAACCGTTTGACCACGTCGTAGCAGGATACCACGAACTCATCTACCAGCTTGCCGTCAACAAGGACCTGCAGAGCTACCTTCAGCTCTCTTGCTTGGCCCACCAAGGTTGGATACGAACCGTCCATTGCAAATTCCGTGGAGGCGTAATATTCTTCGCCGTTGGCGTATTTCATGATCACACAAGATTCGCCGCCCAACACAAAGGAGAAGTAATCGTACTGTCCCTCCAGAGGAAATTCCACATCAAAATATTCCAGCGGACCTACAAAGTGTCTAAGCACAACTCCACCGTTATATCTGTTGCCACCCATGGATAAACTATAAGATTGGGCATCCTCGTATTTGTATACATCTATGCCGCCCGCTTTCATAACCGGCTCGTGCTTGTTCAGATAGTAATTCTCAAGATACGGTGGATCAAATACTTCTTCGGGTGTATCGTCGTAAAACATACCGCATCCCGCAAGGGTTGATGTGAGCATTGCTATACAGAGAAACAATGCTGCTAATTTGAAAAGCTTTTTCATTATGTATATTCCTCCATCAAAGTGATTTTTTCAAAATCTTTTTCATCTTCACCGAAGAAGAAGTAAACGAAGCCGTCGAGCGTGTCAAGAAAATCCATCTCGTTGTCAAGGGGATCATACTGAAACATAAGCTTGGGAGGATCGTCCGCATAGTT
>JAZRIH010000239.1:0-2412 GCA_045645175.1 Eubacteriales bacterium
TAGCCATGTCGTTCTGTGAGCCAAGGAGTTGAATTACTAAGTTGTCTTCCTAAGACCGCTTGGCCTCCGACTTCTTCCGGCAACAATATTATGCTTGGCTCAACCGTTTTTTCCGCCGTCAACGTGAATCGCTACATTTGCTGTGATTGCGGTTACACCGAGGAATGGATCGACCGCGAAGATCTTTCCAAGATTGCAGGCAGTAAAAAAGCGAAGCCTGTTAGTTGAATTCCCCCCTATAAAACCCAAGCCCGACGAGTATTCGTCGGGCTTTTTCAAAAGTTTTTGGGGAGGTTTGGAACCCCTTTTTTCAAAAAGGGGTTCCAAGAAAGATTCACATCTTCACCACAACTGCCGTATCGGGCAAGAGTGTGCCGTTGACAGGTGCGGTAGCAAACAGGATATTGCCCTCGAGCAAAGGATCGCGCCATTCACTGTCCGAGCGGTTGACGGCAACGAGGATTCGCTCGTCCCCCCACCAACGCTCAAAGGCGAACACACCATCGGGGGTGTCCTCTCTCACACGGAGATAGCCCTCGCCGAACAGCTTTCGATAATCGGCTCTCATCTTGCCGATTGCGGCATAATGGGCAACTAAATCCTTCTCTTCTCTGCCCCAAGGATAAGGCATTCGATTGAAGGGATCGTGATAGCCTTCCATTCCCGCTTCATCGCCATAGTAGATGCAAGGAATACCGGGGAGCGTGGCTACCAGAGTAAATGCCAACTTCAACAGCTCCACCGCTTTTCTCCGCACATCGGGAGGCATTTTCGCCGTGGCAAGCTGATCGTTGGAACGTCCCTCCTCGCCGATTCCACCCAATACAGTGAGCACACGCTCGGTATCGTGGGTGCCCAGGAAATTCATCAAAAGATCGCTGGTGGCTTTGGGATAATGGGCATACAGACCTGCGGAAGCTTCAAACAGCCGATCCTTACAGCCCGTGCGGATGAAGTCGATGACGCCCTCCTTCAAGGGATAGTTCATTACCGCATCCAGACCATGTCCGCGGAAATAGCGGCGTCGGGTAGAGTAAGCAATTTTATTGGATGCGTCCTCCCACACCTCACCGTAGATAGGCGCATCGGGCTTTTCTGCATGGGCGGCATGGTAGATGTCCTCTAACAGCGAGCGGTCCAGCTCATCGGCAACGTCCAATCGCCAACCATCCGCACCACGACGGAGATAGTGGCGGATGACGCCATCCTCCCCACAAATAAACTCACGATAGGCAGGATGCTTGGTAGTCACCGCAGGCAGGATCTCGATTCCCCACCAACAGCGGTAGTGGTCGCGAGAACCCTCGAAATCAAACCAATCATAATAGGGGGAGTCCGCCGACTGATACGCACCCACCTCATCATAACGTCCGTTGCGGTTAAAATATCGGCTGTCTGCACCGGTATGGTTGAACACGCCGTCCAAAATGATCTTGATGCCGCGCTGATGAGCTTCGGCAATGAGATGATCAAAGGCTTCTTCGCCGCCAAACATCTCGTCCACCTTGCGATAGTCGCCTGTATCGTATTTATGATTGGAATACGCCTCGAAAATAGGGGAGAGATAGAGCACCGTCACTCCCAATGAAGCGAGATAGTCCAGTTTATCGGCAACGCCCCACAAGGTTCCGCCAAAAAAGAGATTGTTCTCCACATATCCGCCGGGGCGGTCAGCATACTGGGGAATTCCGTTATACCAATCGGATTCCAGAATCGCATCCTCGCGCACCTTCACATTGCCGCCTTTGGCAAAGCGATCCACGAAGATATGATACATCATGCCGCCTGCAAGACTGTGGGGGGATTTCGCAGCAACACCAATGGAGTTGCTGCTTCCCGCCTCGTAGACGGTCAACTGATAGGCAGAGTAGCCCCAATGGGCAGGAGCGATCACCGCACCATAGGAGCGAGGATTGCAGGATAGTCTGCGCTTGCCCTTGGGAGAGGTAAAGGTCACCGTATACCAAAAGAGTCCGCTCACTTCCCCCTCGGCGCAGAGATTCAGCATCGGAAGGGTGAGGGTATAACGATCCTCCACGTAATCGCTTCCCTGCCACGAGAAGGGATAGTAGAGGGTGACACCGTCATCGTCCCGATAGATTTCCATAACAGGGTCGCTCACCCCTTCTTCCCGCAATGCGGAAAGGGTAAAGGTGAGCGTTTCTTCATTATCAAATGCCCCGAACAGATCAGCTTCGGGTGTATGCTGTGCGGATTTAGTCAGTGTAATCATGGTTTTTTCTTGGGGGACTTTTTGAAACAAGTCCCCCAAACCCCTCAAAAACTTTACTTTGCAAAACAGCAAGCTGTTTTGCGGGAAATATAAATCAGTCTAATAAAAACCCATTAGCCCGCAAGTATTTGCGGGCTTTTCAGAAGTTTTAGGAGTTCCAAGAACCCTTTTTCAAAAGG
>JAZRIH010000240.1:0-17806 GCA_045645175.1 Eubacteriales bacterium
TGCATTTTACTATATTTAGTATACCACACACCTCCTACTTTTTCAATAGATGCATAAGAACACGAAAGTATATAGTATGAAATCCAAAGATAGAATAACTATTGACAAATTAATCTCTATTTGTTACAATAAATTGAGTACATCCAACGGAGGTTGTTATGAACGAAACCATTGGTATTCTTCCTGCTGCAAAAATTTTGGGAAATGAACGATTTGTTATTTGGGATTGCTTTTCCAGCAGTCGCAGTACTTACAATCGCAAACTCCATTTCCACGATTTTTATGAGCTTTCTTTAATTTATGAAGGCGAATCTGATTTTTTAGTCAACGGTGAACAGATAAAAATACTCCCCGGAACAATTCATCTGGTAACACCTTCAGATTACCATATGCAAATGACCGGGGAGGGACAAACCTTCCGCTATTATAATTTTATTTTCGCACCCGATATATTAGATGACAAATTAGCAGAGGCGCTGGAAAATCACACCCATCCCATCTGCCTAAAACTCGATTCCAACAAAGCCGACGAAATATTTTCCCTTGCTAAAAAATTGCTGGAAGAATACGATTCACTTGTTGCTGACAATGCCTCGCCCTTCTGCGAAGAGTTTATTGAACGGGGAATCGAACTGCTTTGCATTTATATTGCACGCGCACTTCCCCACAAAGATTCCTATGAAGAAGATCACTTGCTTCCAATCCGTCAAGCATTATCAATTGTTCGAAGAGATTACCGTCAAACCATTACCCTGCAAGATATCTCGCAAAAGATATTTCTCTCTCCTGCTTATTTTTCTCAGCTCTTTCACAAAACTGTAGGCGTGCCATTCTCTGCTTACCTTACTGACTATCGACTGCAAATCGCGTCACGATATCTCAGTAGTAACACACTTCCTTTGAAGGAAATCTCTCTGTTGTGTGGATTTCCCACTTTTCCCTATTTTTCTGCAGCATTCAAAAAACGCTTCGGCGTATCTCCCTCGGCTTACCGAAAGAAGATCATTACTGACCGAAGCGAATTCTGATTTATTATTTTTTGAAGAATGCAACTGCTACTGCGCCGGGGCCTGCATGAGTACCGATTACGCTACCAATAGTGGTGTAACGAACCTGTTCCAGTCCATTTTCCCAGAGATGCTTGCTGTCTTCAATATACTTCAGCAATAATACATCGGAAAGACCAGTATATCCCAGCAAAACAGGCTTACTAAAATCTATACCGCCCGCTTTTTCAATTTCCTGTACCAGCAAGTTATTTCCTTGTTTGGATCCGCGAGCTTTTCCCAGCATATGGATCTCGCCATCTTTAACAGCAATAACAGGCTTGATGTTCAAAAGTCCGCCTGCAAATGCTACGGTCTTGGATACTCTGCCGCCGCGCTTCAGATATTCCAAGGTATCCACCAGCGCAACAATGATGATCTTCTTCTTTGCTTCTTCCAGTTGCTCTGCGATTTCCTTGGCATCGAGTCCTTGATCCAGCAGTTCCAATGCCAATTCTACCAGAACTCCACCACCTACTGCAGCCGAACCGCTATCCACTATATAAATGTTATCATAATCTAATGCTGCAATTTTCGCACTTTGATAAGTACCCGACAATTTAGAGGATAAGGTGATGACCACCGCATGCTCACCTGCTGCTTTTGCCTTGTCAAACTCCGCTGCAAACATAGCCGGTGTTGCCTGACTGGTAGTAGGCAATACGTCACTCTCTATCAGTTTTTCATAGAAGGTCTTATGATCAATGGTAACACCGTCAATGTATTCTTCTTCCCCAAAGCGTAATGTGAGGGGAACCACGTTTACCCGTGATTTGATCTGCGGCAAAAGATCCGCAGTAGAGTCTACAATAATTCTTGTTTTCATATGCTGTTCTCCTTATTTACTGTAAAAGTCATGCATCTGTTTGGAGTTTTCAGTTCATCAACTATTTGTTGACGATTCAACAATAAGATTATAGCACATCTTTATTGATTTGTCAATGCAATTTGTTAATTTTGCAAAATTCCCCTGTCCTGCATAGAGTATTGGTCGATAATCATTAGATATATGGAAAAATTGCATAGAAATATCCCCTGCACAGTCAAATGCAGGGGATACGTGTTATTGGAGAAAGGCACTTTTAGGAAGATTTTGTTGCAAATATGCTTTGAATTGCTCAAACTCTCGAATCCCACCATACCAGAACGGCATATCAGGACGCTCCACCATTTTCGGCGCTTCCAACGAGCGAATATCGCCCATAAAACGAATTTGTCCGATATTGAACCGACGCTCAATAGGAGATTGGATAAACTCAATCGCTCGAAGATCGCCTACGGTGATCACCGCCTTACACAATTCTTTACTGGTGCGTTGAAGCGGGAGAGATTCTACCCAGATGAGACGATTGGATTCAACTATGAATTCCTTGGGATATTCCAGCAACCAGATGATTGAAACTGTCATGGGAATCAGTGAAACGATAACAAATACCCCCCACTGACGAAATGCATCAAGTCCGTCTGCTAAAATCCAAATTACAACCGGAATCGATAAAAAGATGTACAAGAATACTATTCTCGCCACTGCCAGCTTAACAAATAAATTCCCTAAACGATTACATCGAAAGGTCATTGCCTGTTTCATCCTTACCCCTGCCAAGGCTCACGAGGCTTGGTTTCGTTCTTTTCCCGATCGGCTTTCAGCTGAACCTCGTAAGTATTTTTGTAATAGCCCTGTTTATCCTTGTAAAGATAGAGTTTTCCGTCATCCATCATGTAGATCTTGTCTGCTTTGTCGGCAATGGACATATCGTGGGTTACCATGATCATGGTCATGCCCATCATTTTACGAGTTTCCAGCAGCAATTCCAGTACCTCATCGGCATTTTTGCGGTCAAGATTACCGGTAGGCTCGTCGGCGAACAGCACCTGCGGACGGTTGATCAGCGCACGTGCGATTGCCACTCTCTGCTGCTGACCGCCCGACAACTCGCTGGGAAGGTGATTGAGTCGGTTACCAATCTTCAGAGAAAGGATCAGCTTTTTCAGAGTTTCCTGGAACTGATGGTCGGGCTTATTGCACATTACAGTAGGCACGAGGATATTTTCCAATGCGGTCAACTGAGGCACGAGATTGTGCTTCTGGAAAACCACGCCGGTAAAGAGACCTCTATAACGAGAAAGCTTATCGGGGGAGAGTTTAGTAATATCGGTGCCGCGAATGGTAACCGAGCCGAAATTAGGGCGATCCAATCCCGCCAACAAATTCAACAGAGTGGATTTACCCGAACCCGATGCACCGATGATAGCGAGAAACTCGCCATCCTCTACCTTCAATGACACGTGATCCACAGCATTGACTACTGCATCGTATTGCTTATATTGGCGGATCAAGTCTACCGCCTCTAAAATGTATTTACTCATGGACTGTTTCCTCCTTTGTAGAATTCTCTACTGCCTTTTTGCGCAGAGGTGAATCCTGCTTTTGATAGGTATACCAAGGGATCATAGTGCTAACAAATCCGCAGATTGCACAAATCAATGCACCTGCCAGATATGCAAGCCACGGTAGCTTGAAAGATGCCAGCATATCGCCGCCAAGGAACGCGGTAATAAAACCGATAATGCGATGTACCAACAAAGATACGGGCGGTGCAAGGAGCAAGAACAATCCCGCGCTGATCGCCGCATAGCGGATCGCATCCTGCAACATCAGTTTGCGGATTGCGTCCATGGTAGAACCGATGGACAAATAGAGATCAAATTCCTGCCGACGCTTATAATAGAACAAAACTTGCGAGAACACCCAAACCATAGGCGAGATAGTCAGCAATACCCATGCAAACAGGGTGAAAATACCTGCATAATTCTTGTTCGCCTCGATCTGACGGGCATCACGGGTATTGAGATCCAACACCGACATATTGGGATGGACGAACTCCGCTTTGCGCAGATAATCGTAAAGTTCTTTTTCTTCTGCTTCAGTAGCACCCTTCTTGGCGTATACTTCCAGCATTTCATAAATGGGCGGAAAGCCGGTAATTCCTTCATAAGCCGAGGGGGACATGAAGATTGACCAGTTCTCATCAGTGGGGAAATCACTGACAATTGCGCCAATGGTAAAGGTCTGATATTCGTATTCACCGGCATTGTAGTAGAATTGAAGAAGATGAGTCTGGTCGGTAACAAACATCATTGCCCGCTCTTCAGCTACAATTTTCTGCAGCGTTTCATCGGTAGGAAGACCGATTTGAATAGTGTCGCCAATCTTCCATTTGAATTGGGTAGCACCAAGGAAGCCGTCTGTAACTGCAATAGTATTTTCCTTCGTCAGCACAGAGGACAGATCACCTTCAATGCGATATCCGAGGAATTCGAAGGCATTGATTACTTCCTCGTCCATTGCCTGATAGTTTACATTCATCATGGCGCGCTGTTTATTAGGAGTCCGCTGATTGCTGATACTGATACCGCCTGCACCCAAACTGACTCTCTTTTCATTGGCAAGAACGTGAGAACGAACGCCGCGAGCAGGATAGTAGCTTTCTTTATAAACCACACCAAGATTGGGAAAATCTGCAAACATCTTCGCGATAGCATCGGTATAACCCATGGAGGAATAGTCTATGGAAGGAACCTCTTCTTTTTCCTCCTCTGTTCCCTCTTGGTCTTCGGTTTCGGGAGTATCCGATTCGTTAGTGGAAGGAGTGTCCTTATCTTGAGAGGGATCATATTCCACCCATGCATCGGGAATATCAAAGAGAACCTGATACAAGGGACGAGGATTGTGAATCATTCGATCGTAACAATCCGCCAAAGTAATTCCGCCCACGAAGATCATGGCAAAGGATAGGGTCATGGCAAGCAGACGGGTCACATACTTCCAATAACGACCCATGAAGATCCAGCCCAAATCTCTCGGGAAGGTTTTGCCTAAAAGCTGCTGACTGCGGCGAGGAGAATGGATCAAGTTTGAGTTGTCATCTGCCCGAAGCAGTTGAACGGGAGGCTTGCGAGAAACAGTCTTTAGGCTGGCGAATACTGAGATACCTACCGTAAAGAGGGAGATAAATAAGGTCACGATCAAGGCGGGAATATTCACCTGATAGTCCAGTCCCGTTTGACTGAAAATTCCCCAACAAAGCAAATTGGCAACAATCACAGAGGGAAGCCAAGTAAAGAGTGCCGCCCATATCATTTCCCAAATTGCCGTTCTGAACAGACGGACGAAATTTGCACCAAACGAAAGGTAAACTCCGTAAGTGAACTTATAATGGTTGGTCATGATGGTATGAAGCACCCATACCGCCAAAGCACCAAAACCGACTACCATGACAAGCTGAAGAATCAAGATCGCTCGATTTACGGCACGATCCATTTCGTAGTCCAGCAGTAGTGTTTTCGCTTCTACATAATTGCCCGATTCTTCAATTGCGGCTTGATAGCGCGCTCTGAACAATTGATAGGAATCTTCAACATTGCCTTGAAACTGGATATAGAGGTCGTAGCGACGATATAATCCACCCTCTGCCTCGGTCATGTCTGCACCGAGAAGAGCAAAAACCTCGTGATCATCATCCTGCTCTACATCTAAATTATGCAAAAGGGCGCGCTGATCCGCAGTACAGCCCAATAATTTCAGATGGTATACACTTCCCCCTTGGGTGCGGTACTGATCCTGCAAATAAGCAAGCTGTGTGCGATCATTGTTGGCATACAGGCTGAAGATGCTGCAAAAAAGCGACTGCAAAAGAAACAGCACTGCAAAAAACGAGAGAAAGCGAGGAAATTCAAAGCGAACAGTCTTTAAGGACAATATTACATCTCGTTTGATGGCATCAGATAATTTCATGATTTTCCTTTCTAAAAGCGAATCGGAGCGGCAGAGCCACTCCGATTCGCTTATTTGAATCTTCCTGGCACAAGTGCCGGGAAACGCTTCTATATTACGCCGATATTACTCGGCTATGGTTTATTCCACTTTCACGCTATAGTTAGGCGCTTCCTTGGTGATGTTGATGTCATGAGGATGAGACTCACGGAGGCCGTTACCGGTAATGCGGATGAACTTGCCGTTCTCCTTCAGTTCGGGAATGGTCTCGGTGCCGCAGTAACCCATACCGGAGCGCAGACCGCCCATCAGCTGATAGATGGTGTCGGACAGGGGACCCTTGAAAGGAACTCTGCCTTCTACGCCTTCGGGAACCAGTTTCTTAGTGCCGGTCTGGAAGTAACGGTCCTTACTACCCTTTTCCATTGCAGCAATGGAGCCCATGCCACGGTATACCTTGAAGGATCTGCCCTGGAAGATTTCGGTTTCTCCGGGAGATTCTTCACAGCCAGCAAACAGAGAACCGATCATGATTACATCTGCGCCTGCTGCGATTGCCTTGGGAAGGTCACCACTATACTTAATACCGCCGTCAGCAATTACGGGAACGCCGTATTCCTTGGCAACTTCATATACATCGTTAATTGCGGTCAGCTGAGGAACACCGATACCTGCAACTACACGGGTAGTACAGATGGAACCGGGGCCGATACCAACCTTAACAGCGTCTGCACCTGCTTCAATCAGATCACGTGCAGCTTCTGCAGTTGCAATGTTACCTGCAACGATCTGACAAGTGGGATAAGCAGCCTTAATCTTGCGCAGGCATTCCATAATGTTCTTGGAATGACCGTGTGCGCTGTCCAGTACCAGGAAGTCAGCACCGACAGCAAGCAGTGCGCTTGCACGGTCCAGCACGTCAGCAGTTACGCCGATTGCTGCGCCGCACAGCAGTCTACCCTTTTCGTCCTTAGCGGAGTTGGGGTACTTCTGCGCCTTTTCAATATCCTTAATGGTGATCAAACCTCTGAGAGTGAAGTTTTCGTCTACCAAAGGAAGCTTCTCGATCTTATGATTGGACAGAATTGCTTCAGCATCTTCCAAAGTAGTGCCTACGGGTGCAGTAACCAGATTCTTGCAGGTCATTACTTCCTTGATCTGCATGCTGTGATTCTTCAAAAAACGCATATCGCGGTTGGTAATAATACCTACCAAGCGCTTATCTCCGTCACAGATCGGTACACCGGACACCTTGTACTTCGCCATAAGCTCGTCTGCTTCGTATACATAGTTATCGGGATGGAGGTAGAAGGGGTTGGTGATAACGCCGTTTTCGGAACGCTTTACACGCTCTACCTGATCTGCCTGCTGAGCAATGGTCATATTCTTGTGAATAACACCAACGCCGCCTTCACGAGCGATAGCGATTGCCAGTCTGGATTCGGTAACCGTATCCATTGCGGCACTCATCAGGGGAATATTCAGAGTGATCTTCTTCGTCAAATGAGTTTCCAGTTTAACGGTGTTGGGAAGCACCTCACTCTTCTGAGGAATCAGAAGAACATCATCAAAGGTAATGCCTTCTCTAGCAAACTTATTGCTCATATAAGCTCTCCTTATCTTTTACTATACTTTTATCTTGTACAGACAAAATGAATCATGTTATATTTGTTTTATTATAAGATATTTCCGTATTTTTGTCAAGAGAAAAATCGAAGGTCGTCGAAAAAAAATCCCTGTGTAAGTGCCCTGCTTTACAGCATAATGCCGAACTCGGCTCCAACTGCTTGAGTGGTCGACAAAATTTTCTTCGCACCGATGGATCGCAGAAATTCAGCATCTCTGAATCCCCAGTCTACGCTGATCACATCCATGCCTGCATTCTGTGCAGTCTGGAAATCCACCTCGGAATCACCGATATAAATGGACTCCTCCACCGAAACATCCAACAGTCTGCAAACTTCCCAAACAGAGTCGGGAGCAGGCTTTCTTCTCAGCCCTTCCCTTTCTCCTACGGCAAGATCAAATAGACCGTCAAACCAGATCTTGCAAAGATCCTGCACCGCAAAATCGGCTTTATTGGAAACTACTGCCGTAAGGTAACCTGCGGCGCGAAGTGCGGAAATCAAGTCGGTTACACCTGCATACGGACGAGTGTTATCATTACAATGGATCGTATAATGAGGATAGAAGTCTTGCTCTACTTTCAGACGAAGGGAATCGCTACAACCTTCCGGAACACCGCGGCTGATGAGTTTACCGATTCCATTCCCCACAAAGCGTCTGACTTCTTCCAGCGTTCGGGTGGGTAACTCGTTCTTTTCCAGCGCATAGTTGAGGCTGTTTTTCAGATCCTCGAGAGTGTCCAGAATGGTTCCGTCCATATCAAATACGATAAGTTTTTTCATTGGTATCCTTCACTTTCTGTAAATGGGATACCTTTATTGTACACCTAAATGACCGAATTGTCAAGTCGCTTTTCAAAATTCAAAATCCCCCATTACTTGGGGGACTTTTTTTATGCTTTTTCAATGATCTTTACCGATGCAGGAGTAATCCCGGTTTGTTCCCATACGATCTCGGTAATCTGTGCAAGCTGAGATGGAAGTAAGCCATCGCTTTTTACAATAATGGTTGCGGCATCATTGCTGATCACCGCCACGCATTCCTCAAATCCCTTTGCTTTCATCAGAGTTTCAATGTTCGCTTCGTTTTCGATATCGATCGCCATTTGCTCGATTGCCGCATATGCTTGCGCACGTGCTTCCTCAGATGCATCTTCGCTGGCAGTGATCTGATTCAACACCTCCATTGCCTCATCTCTTGCTCTGGAGCGATCAATTTGCGCCATGGCAAAATAACTGTTCTCGCCGTTTTGCGCACCTGCATCGCTCTCGTCTTGAGGATCGTTCTGCGCATCTCCCGAAGCATAATAAGAGGGATCGTAATCCTCATCTCCTGCCGCAGAGAACAATGCCCAATTCAGCCATACTGCTCCGCCAATCAGCAATACCGAGCCAAGCACAACCAAATTGCGTTTCATATTCTTTTTCATGGACTCACCCAGTTTGCTCAATCCTTCTTTTGCGGGAACAATTGCCCCCTCGCTCTTTTCCGCTTTGATCAGTTTCATCCTGTTTCCTCCCACAGTAATCAATGTACTGTATTGTACGCCGAGCGTTTTGGAAATATTACCCTTCGCTGACGAAAATTTTATGCGTAGGCAGATTCAAAAGTGCAGACAGCATGGAAATAATCTCCTTTTGCTTTTGCGGAGACTGACCGCCTTTACATACAACTGCCACGCCTTTCACGATTGGAGCTTTGCTTGCCACTGTCACCGTCCCTTGACCTCCGTCGGATTCTCTTATAGTAAGATACTCTCCCGATCCTCCTGCAAGTTCGCTGGAATAACTTTGGTCGATGGTCAGCATCACATGAGAATCAGATACGCCGTCCAGGCGATCGATCATACTCGCCAAGCGTTTTGCCAGATTCTTTTCATATGCTTCAAAAGAAAACTCTTCCCCTGCGATAGTTGGGACACTTTCCGTTTCGCCCAATCCACCTAAGAACAACAACATGATCCCTGCTGCAAGTCCCATCAGCAAAAAGCCCAATCCCTTGATCGCACGCAAACGCACGAAAAGCTGTTTCATTGTGTATTCTCCTTTTATGGTCCGTTCTGTACAACCATTACCTCCACCGGACATCCCAATGCATTTGATAAGTATTCTTCGATTGCCTGCCGATCACAATTACAATCGATGAGCAAATCTACTTTCACCAGGGAAATCGCCGACAAATCTGCCAGATCTACTGTCAGCTTTACTTGAATATCGTCTCTGGGTATCGCAAACCGATTGGCGATCATGTTACCAATCTGCACACTCATTTCCCGTCCGATTTCCCCCATTAGTTGATTTTCGCCCTCTGCTTGAGTAAATATCGGCGTATTGGTTGCAATATCGGTCAGCTCTTGGGTAAGACTAAGCAATGGTACGATCAATGCCAGCAACAGGCACAATCCTGCGCCAAATCGAATATATTTCCGATGTCGCGGATCGCAGATCCGAATAATCACCGATGATACCAATGCCGCAAGCATTGCAGTATACAGATAACTTTTTAATGCATCCATAGTCGTTTTCTATGCCAATGCCCCCGTGGTTTGCATTAGTACTCCAAGCAAAATAAGATAGAACACCCCGAACATCAACAATACTGCAATAAGATAATTGACAAGGCTTTCTGCTTCCTCTAAAATGGGCTTCAACGGTGGTGCATCTATCAGCTCGGTGGCTGTTTTCGCCAGTGAGAGTCCGTATTTTGCCCCAAACAGTGAAACCAGAGGAACCGCAAGGCTTACAAGCAGTCCCAGTAACCCCACCGTTCCCGCCGTCCTTTTTACCAACGAAAAAGTTGTGGCAATCGTTTTTAATGTATCGCTGAACATCCCTCCGATGAGCGGTACCATGTTGGATGCGGCAAATTTAATCCCTCGCATAGACAGACTGTCTGCTGCAGAAGCAAGTGCTGTTTGAAACGAGAGGATCAAGGTAATGACTGTCATAAAAATTACCAGAAGCGTCATGCACATTCGTCTGAGAAAACCTAAGATAGGCCTTAAATTGATCTCGGGAGAAGCTGAGGTAATCAAAGTTCCTCCAAATGAAATTTGCATCAGTGGAAAGAAAAAGTTATAACATACTTTTTCGGCTACTGTCCACAAAAGTCCCATCCACGTGGTACTCATCAATGCAACTCCGCTATTTCCCATCATCAAAAAGATGGCACACAGCACTCCAATCAAGGCATTCATGTATTGATTGATCTGCTCTACTACCGTTTTAGTTAAATCGAAGAGATAGTACACCGATGTGTAAATCTGTAATGCAGAGATAAGCAGAATTGCAAACTCCAACAGTGCTGACTTGTCCGTAAAAAACAAATCCGAAAGACGGGTCAACATACCACATACCAAAATTAATCCTAACAGCGATGCAAACAGTTTCAGACTGCCAGCCAGACCTTCTTGGAGAATCGTCATACAAAAACTCCATAAATAGTCGCTATCTACTGCCTTTTGCAGATCCGCTGCGGTATGACTGTTGCGAAGATCGGATGGTAGATAGTCTTTGGCTTCATCTGGCAACTGCTCCCAAATATCTCCATAGGGGTAAGACGGCTCTGGTTCACTATCGGAATACGTTGCACTCCTCACATCAAGTCCTGCGCTATTGATCAGCAGGACTATAATTAAAAAAACAGCACTCCTGTAGATTTTTCGCTTAATCCTCATGAGAATTTCATTAATGCCTCAGCAAGAGTGAGCAGTTCTTGGAGAAGAGGAAGTGAAAGCGCCGCAATCTCACATCTGCCCAGCAGTTCCAATTTAGATGCAATTGCCCCTTCTCCCACATCACGGCAAAGATCTGCAGCAGTAGCTGAAAGGAGCGATATGCCCATAGATTTGAACAAATATGGGAGATATTGTTCAAATTTTTCCAGTTTGAGTTCTTTCAGATAGGTAAGGAGAGGAATCATGACCGCCAATGAGGAAAGGGTAAGAAACAAAGTCATGCATAAACTCAGAGGCGGCGCCAACTCAGGTCGAAACTGGCGAATCAGCAATAAAAACAGCATGACGGCAAGGACAAGACCGCAAACCGAAAGCAGACTCATATACCAAACATGGTGCGAATAGTTTGCAAAAGTTCTGAGATTTCTCCCACCAACATCAGCATAATAATTACCACACCCGCAACGCTCACCAGCATGGATTGCTCTTCCCTTCCTGTTTTACTCAGAATCTGACAGGCCACACTTACCAGCAACCCTACCCCTACCACCTTCAAAATCATTCCCGCATCCATATTATCCTCCCTTTGCAATTCTTCTCAAAGTAAGATCAATACTGCCATTGCACCGCCAAGTACCCCTAAAGAAGAATATATCTGCCGTTTAGCAGGAATACTATCCCGTTTCCTGCATATTGAATTTTCCAACATCCCAATAACAAAGTCACAATCAGCAATTTGTTCCTCATAGGTTAATGAACCAAGCCGTTTGGCAAAGGACAATAGCGCACGAAATGAATCTTCTTCCAATAACAGTGCTCCTTCCTTTTCTGAAAGTGCAACTGCCAAACCCTTTTCTGCGATCAATTCATCCATACGATTCTGTCGAAACGCTTCATTTCGAAAAGAAGTACACATCTCTCCAACAGGTGTTTTATAAAAACTCACCTGACTGCGAATATGCCGTATAAATTGCAACATTCCTTCGCACAAATTAAGGGAACGAGTGAAACCGTTTGCAACGGTCATTCCACCTGCTGTACAACAAACAAAAATCAAGAATAAGCCCACATACTTCATGGTCTTCTCCTCCCTTAGATACGCAGATCTTCCCAGCGAGAAAAATGGTAGTTCATTGCACTGCCCACTCGAGTGATTCCCACATATCGATCAAATACTCCAGAGCGGTGCAATAGTCGAATATTGGGACGGCAAAGAAGTTCTTTCACCGATTGAGCGTGTGCAGAGGCAAGTAGCGGTACACCTGTATTCTCTACTTCCAATAACGCTCTTGCTTCTTCTAATGATCCAATTTCATCACAGATAATATACTGGGGATTCATGGTACGAGTAGCCAATTCAATTGCAACTCCCTTGGGATATCCGCTGTATATATCCACATTATCCGCACGAGCAAGTGCATCGGCATATAATTCCATACGGGTATCGATCATTGCCACTCGAAGCCCAATCTCACTTGCCAATGCATAGGCTAAATTGCGTAAAACAGTTGTTTTGCCTACTCCCGGCGGAGAATAAAAAAGGACGCTCTCCCGAAATTCTCCCTTTTTCAGTTCATGCATCAAGACGCAATCCGCTTTCCCCACTTGTGCAGGTATACGGATACATAGTGAGGAAATATCGGTAATGGCACAAAGCCGTCCCCCCTCACAAACTGCTCTTCCTGCCACACCTACTCGAATTCCACCATCTACCGCAATATAGCCTTCTCGGATAGTATCCATGTGAGCATGGAGGGAATGTTCACAGAGTGCCGCCACCGAAGCGGTTACCATAGTTTGATCCACCGTCAAAGCGGTCACTCGATTAAATCCGCCCTCTACTGTTGTCAAACACAGTTTGCGCCCTGCTCTGATCCGAATTTCGCTGATCGCTCCGTAAATTTGTTCCCCTCGCACCACTGTTTGCAAAATCGGTGGCGGCAAGCGTTTGAGCACTGATAGCAATAGATCGGTCATGAGCATCCCTCTTTTCTATGGTATTTTATGAGCAAGGAGCTACACAATAGAACAAGCTACATAAAAAAACAAGACATGATTTTCATCACATCTTGCTTGAATGATTATTGCCCTGTCATAGACTTGATCACAGGAAGAATTTCATCTTTATGAATTATATACTTCGTCGTAATCTCTTGCCGGATTGACAAAGAAAAGCCTATTTGTCAAAGACAAATAGGCTTGGTGCCGGTGGCGGGGGTCGAACCCGCACGGATGATTAGTCCAATGGATTTTGAGTCCATCACGTCTGCCAATTCCATCACACCGGCGTTACCTGTGTATTATAGCATAATCCTTTTCCAAATGTCAAGCCCCTTTTCCAAAAAAGTTTTAATTTTTTTCAAAAACTCTTGACAGTAAAATTGAATTATGATATCATGTATAGGCTAACCAAAAATCTACCCGTGGCACAGCTGGATAGCGCGCAAGACTCCGACTCTTGAGGTCGCAGGTTCGAATCCTGTCGGGTAGGCCACGAAAAAGCACTGCATAGCAGTGCTTTTTTCAATTATATATTCAAAAACTCCGCTTTCGCGGAGTTTTTTTATTTCATTCTTCTTCGCTGATCCAGATAGTTCTGCAAAATGATCTCGGCAGAGAGAGTATCCACCGTGTTCTTGCGTTTCTTTCCTCTGGTGTCAGTAAAACTGAGGATGGTGTGGGCTTGCATGGTGGTACAACGCTCGTCAAACAGCGTTACGGGCAGACCGCTTCTCTCGCGAAGTTTTTCGGCAAACGCCTCCACCTTTTGACTGCGCTCGCCGCGAGTACCGTTCATGTTCACGGGATTGCCCATGACGATCTCCTCCACACGGTGAGTTTTGATAGCAGCAAGGATCTGCTCCATCGCCTTTTCCTCGTTGTATGCGGTGAATGTGCCCAATCCGCTTGCCAAAAAACAAGATTCGTCGCTGAGCGCAAGTCCGGTACGCACATCCCCCAAGTCAATTCCTAAAATTCGCATAAATTCTCCTTATTCAGCAAGAGGGTTAGCGGGTAGGATACCAATAGGATGCACGTCTTGCCTCCTGCACGCCCTCTACTACTTTATTTACAAATTCCGCAACGTCCGCCAATGCTTCTTTTCGGCAAATTCCGGTAAGCGGTTCATGGTGCTCGCCCTCATACAGCTTATATTCGACATCGCTGGAATCGTAATCCAACAATGTTTCTGCGATAACAGGCAGATCTTTGCCGTAATTGCACACGGGATCTTCGGTTCCGCCGATCAAATAGATAGGCAGCCCCTTGGGAACCTTCTGATACCACTCATCGGAGTTGACAAATTCCAACAAGGTAAACAGATCATAAAATCCCTGTACAGTAAATTGGAAGGTACAGAACGGATCCTTTGCGTATGCTTGTAACATATCCGGATCGCTGGTCACCCACTCAAAACCGGTACAGTTTTTATTTTTTGCATAGGGCTTATTATAACTGCCAAACGCCATTTTCTGCATAAATTTACTTCGATGGTGAGTTCCTTTGGATTTCGCTATTTGCTTGCACATGAATTTAGCAAGTCCCAACGGTTGTCCGCCTCCGGAAGTGCCCGACAGAATCAAACCGTCCACGCTATCACCGTGTCCCATGAGATAAGCTCGTGCCACAAAACTGCCAAAGCTATGTCCCAATAAGATCGTGGGCAAAGAGCGATAAGTTTTCTTCATTAATTGATTAAGAGCATACAAATCTCTTACTAAATAGAGATCGCCATCGGTTTCTGCAAAATAGCCCAGATCATCACTATCTGCCGCGGATCTTCCATGACCGATATGGTCATTTCCGTAGACAATGAAGCCCATCTCGCAAAGGTAACGAGCAATCGCCTCATACCGCTCCATATATTCACACATACCATGCGAAATCTGTACCATTGCAGAAGGATTGCAATCGGGTTTCCAAATAGTATAATGAACGGTTGACCGTCCGTTGGAAGACGGATAGGTACCGTAGGTTTTGGTGATATTCATCCTATTCTCCTTTTAATCCAGCTTTAACGCTTCACGGTCAGATTATGAGCGCGGCAATAGTCCAGCACTTGCTGACGGGTAGCAATGCTGATTCCATAATTTTCTCTTGCCAGTCGGGAAGCAACTGCAGCAATTGTGCAGGCTCTGCGGATATCTCCGGTAAGCAGATACGCCGCCACTAATGCACCACCTTCGGTGTCCACGGGACAGACAGTTTTCCCGGGGGTAGAAAGCACACCTTCGGGGACAATAATATTATGATATTTTCCGTCATACACAAAGAAGCCTTGTCCGGTAAGACGAATGACATAATACTTGGCGCTGACTCGTTTGGCAATTGCTGCCGCTGCACGAAGACAATTCTCAACGGTCACCTTTCCACATTGTGCCACTATTTCTGCAGAGGGACGGTCAACAATGAATAACTCCAATTGGGGAAGATGCTCCAAAGGCATGCGAGAATTTACAGGCAGTGCATCCAAATAAACAGGGACTCCCTTCCCTACTGCCATATGAGCGGCTTGGCAAACGATATCAAAAGGAAGCTCGGTTGTCATATACAAGCCGTCCGGAAATCCGTTCACTGCAGACGCAATCTGGCTGAGAGGAAGGTCATCCGCTGCTCCGGGATAAAGCAAACGGCGGCTGGCATCGCAGTAAGTTTCGTGAATCAGATATTCTTTACCAGTTGGTTTAGTCTTAGTAAATTTCAATTGATGCAAATCAATGTGATTATCCGAATAAAAATTGAACAGACGTCTGCCGTCGGAATCATCACCCAGCATAGCGCAGAGAGAAGCTTCCACCCCAAGGCGTGCCGCCGCGATTGCGGCATTACCTGCTCGTCCGCCGGGACGGGACTGTCGCTTATCTTCCGTAACACGTCCGCCGATATCGGGCAAAGAAGACACGTGCAGTATGGTTTCAATGCAGGCATATCCTGCCAGTGCCAATTTGGGTTCCACTCAGATCACTCCGTTCTCTTTAGATCTCTATATATTTTATCACATTTTGCAGAAAAATGCAAGCATTTTTTAGAAGATTAGGAAATTTATACAAAAAGCACCCGCTTAACTCTTGCGATTAGGATTCTTCGGAAACCATCCCTTCTCTACCCGCTTTTCTTGATGAATCACTTCTCCGATTCCCCATAGCGCGGAAAAACCGAATACCGCAAGTCCGGTACTGACGATTTCGTGAGAGCAAACTAATGACCCGATTATGCAAGCGAATCCAATGATCAAAAAGATGGGAACACAAACTTTCTTTCCCAAATAATATTCGCCTTTGATGACGATGGGATGCCACACACCGATAGTAAGAAATGAAAGAGCGCCAATCAATATGCCGTTGAAGTACATAGAATTCTCCTTGTATGTGAATCAATAATCATAAGTCGGTGTAAAAAGTGACAACAAGGAACGGAAACCGTTCCTTGTTGTCGAAATATGGATATAAATTATACTGTGTGGATCTTCTTAGCGGGATCGGAGTTTTCAGTATCCAGACCCAGCTTAGCGGCACGTCTGCCTTCGAAGAACTTGGTTGCTACCTGTTCGAACAGCGCATAGCTGAGAACGTCCTCGTCCTGCTCGATGTAGTCAGCCGCCTTCTTGCGGATGGTATCCAGCTCGGGAGCGATCAGGTCAGCGGGACGGCAGGTTACGGGAGTTTCGTTGCCGATGATCTTCTTCTGGAAGTCAGGATCAACGGGCATAGGAGTTCTACCGTATTCGCCCTTTACAACGCCCTTGAATTCCTTGGTAACCATCTTGTAACGCTCGCCCATGATAACGTTGTATACAGCCTGAGTACCTACGATCTGAGAAGAGGGGGTAACCAGAGGAGGATAACCTGCATCTGCACGAACTCTCGGAACTTCTTCCAGAACGTCGATCAGCTTGTCCGACTTACCTGCCTGCTTCAGCTGAGAGATCAGGTTTGACAGCATACCGCCGGGAACCTGATACAAGAGTGCATTGGTGTCAACCGACAGAACCTTGGGGTCCAGCAGACCGCTTGCCAGATACTTTTCACGCAGAGGCTTGAAGTAACGGCTGATTTCGTCCAGTTTGCCAAGATCCAGACCGGTATCGTAAGGAGTACCCTGGAGTGCAGCTACCAGAGGTTCAGTAGCGGGCTGAGAGGTACCCAGCGCCAGAGGAGACATTGCGGTATCCACGATGTCACAGCCTGCTTCGATTGCCTTCAGCAGGGTCATGGAAGCCAGACCTGCGGTGGAGTGAGTATGAAGCTCGATAGGCAGATTGGGGAATTCCTTCTTCAGCGCCTTTACCAGCACTTCTGCATCAAAAGGCTTCAGCAGACCGGACATATCCTTGATACAGATGGAGTTGGTACCCATATTAACCAACTGACGGGTATAGTTTACGAAATAGTCAGTGGTATAGCAAGGACCGGTGGTATAAGAGATTGCAACCTGTACGTGACCGCCTTCTTTGTTGGTAGCACGGATAGTGGTTTCCAGGTTACGGGGATCGTTCAGTGCGTCGAAGATACGGATAATATTGATACCGTTTGCAACGGACTTCTGAACGAAATATTCTACTACGTCGTCCGCATAGTGACGGTAGCCCAGGATGTTCTGTCCGCGGAAGAGCATCTGGAGGTTGGTGTTCTTAACCTTTGCGCGAATCTTGCGCAGTCTTTCCCAAGGATCCTCATTGAGGAA
>JAZRIH010000241.1:0-2342 GCA_045645175.1 Eubacteriales bacterium
GCAAAGAAGCCATTTCAGGGGGAGAGGAAACCAAGTTTTCCTCTCCCCCTAAAAATAACCCCCTCACCATCCTTAGTCGCGTCACAGAGTTCCTCTTCGAGGAACTCTTACGCTCCATCTCTTCGCCGCTTCTTTCACTACCCGAGATGAAGTCGGACAAAGTGGGTGATATCTCACGACCGAGGGTACATGATCTCGTCACGGTTTGTGCCGTAGATTAAACCTCTTTCTCTCCGATTGTGAACAGCCTGTGACTTTTTTGCAACATCATTCTCAAATGTCTTGCAAAAGTAATATGGAATATAGTATAATAAGTCGACGGCAGGGAAGTGTATAGCACCTCTATGCCCAAATCCAAACATCATTGAAGGAGGAAAGATCGATGAAGAAAACACCCCCTCAAAAGATCATATCAGGCGATCCTTTTCTGGATTCTCTCCATACCCTCGCTCCTTCGGATATTGACAGCAAGATTCCCGTAAAGCAAGTGAGAAGCTATGTGGGCCCCATGATTCGTGTGAGCGTTCTGCTCCTGTGTATCGTTGTGCTGACGGTCAGCCTGTTGTCCATCGTCAGCAGCCTCGCCGACTACCAGAATGCCGAGGATTATTACGGCGAGCTGGCGGGAATGTGGGGAGATGATGCAGATGCCCATCTCAATCCTTTCGGTCCTCAGTTTTTTGCCGATAAAAGCGGCGTGGATGCAGGTACCCCCCTCTACGGTATGGCCATTCAGCCCCCCTCTTCGTCTGACAACGTGGATGTCTCCACCGGCGACTCGGCGGAAATGATCCGTCTGCGGGCAAAGCTCAATGCCTTGAAGACTCAAAATCCCGACTTCCTGGGCTGGATCACTATCCCCGATACCAAGATCGACTATCCTACGGTGCATACCGTGGACAACGAGTATTACCTCAATCACTCCTTTGAGGGCGAATATCTCCGCGCAGGTACGATCTTTGCAGACTACCGAAACAGCAAATCCCTTCTGAATAATCAGAACACCGTCCTCTACGGACACAATATGATGTCGGGCTCCATGTTCAGCTGTATCTCCGACTTTTTCAGCCGAAGCTATTTTTCTGAAAACCGATATATCTATATCTATACCTCTGACGGTATTTTCGTGTATCAGACCTTTGCAGTCCGCAAGGTGAAGATCACTAAGGACGTCAGCTATATCACCACCTATTTTGCCAGCGGCGAGGATTTTCTGGACTTTGCCAACCGCATGATGAAGGCGTCGGCAGTCAAGCTCAACGATGTGACCTTTACTGAAACCGACCGCATCCTGACCCTGTCTACCTGTACCAACTCCCACAACGACAGCGAGCGCTATTGCTTGCAGGCAAAACTGGTGAACATTATCAAATAAGCAAATAACAGGTGCACTATGAGATTATCTGTAGTAATTCCCATGTATAACGAGTCGCTGATCGTGGCTGACACCATCCGTACGGTGGACCGTGCAATGGCAGAATCCCTTGGCAGCGGCAATTATGAGCTGATCTTCGTCAGCGACGGCTCCACCGACAACTGTGCAGAGATTGCCCGCTCCATGGTGGAGGCACATCCTGCCCTTCGTGTGCTGGAGTATATGCCTAACCGCGGCAAGGGCTGTGCGGTGCGCACAGGTATGCTGGCGGCAAAGGGCGATTTTGTCCTCTTTACCGACTGTGACCTTGCATACGGTACCGATCTTATCGGCGATTTCCTCGCCCGCTTTGAAGAGGGCGGATGCGATGTGATCATCGGCTCTCGCACGCTGGGCGGCTATGATGGCTATCCCTTCCTGCGTAAGCTCATGTCCAAGACCTATCTGAAGGTGATCTCGGTAGCGGCAGGCTTCAAGCATTCCGACTCTCAGGCAGGCATCAAGGGCTTTTCCGGGGCGGCGTGCAAGGCGGTATTTGGCGAGTGCGAGGAAAACGGCTTTGCCTTTGACCTGGAAGCACTCATGGAGGCAGACCGCCAAGGATTCAAGGTGGCAGAATTGCCTGCGGTGATTGTGAATCACCGTGAATCCAAGGTGAATCCCATCCGCGATGCGATCAGAATGCTCAAGCAGGTGAGCCAGATCAAGAAGCGCCAGAAGGCGAAAAGAAAACAGAAATAAAAAAACGGCTGTATGTTGGTGAAAATCAATATGCAGCCGTTTATTTGGTGGGGGATCTCCGAACACTAACCGTGGCGAGAGTAGCAGACGCCATGCCGTCGCAGACGGCTGCTTACTGCAGCAGACGCTTCGCTTACTGCACGCAGTTGCTCCGCAACTGAAGAAACCCTCGTTGCCGAGATGTCACCCACTTTTTCCAACTTCACCTTGAGTAGTGAAACGTGCG
>JAZRIH010000242.1:0-28548 GCA_045645175.1 Eubacteriales bacterium
CTTGGCTCACAGAACGACATGGCTACGATCCGACTTCTGGATTTGTGCGACCAATCGTCCTTCGCTACCCTGTCTGCTAAGTTAAAGGAAGCATCGGCTACCGTAGGGCTGCTGATCACCGCCGCAGGGCTTGGTAAATACGGCTCCTTTGAGAAGCTGTCCGAGGATAACGCTGAGTTGATGGTAAACACCAACGTTTTGGGCATGATGCGCACCGTCAGAGTTTGCCTCCCTTATCTCACAAAGGGTAGCCGCATCATCCTGCTGGGCTCCCAGTCCTCCTTCCAGCCTCTCCCCCACTTCAGCATATACGCTTCCACCAAGGCGTTCACCCTCCACTTCGGCAGAGCGCTTCATCGCGAGCTGAAGCCCAAGGGAATCACGGTCACTACCCTTTGCCCCGGCTACGTAGACACCGAATTTTTCGAAGTCGCCGCCAAGAGCGAGGATCCCGATGCCTGCACCAATTTCAATCCCCTCTACCCCGTGGACATGGTGGTAGAAAAGGCACTTGCCGATGCCTATCGTGGCAAGGATATGTCCATCCCCGGCGTATACGTGAAAACCATGCGTCTGCTTGCCAAACTCCTTCCCCATTCCCTAATCATGGAAATTTGGATGAAGATCAAGTAAAACCATTCACTACTATATTGATAACAAAACATTATTTATGGAGAAATTTATGAAATTAAAAAAGAAAAAATTAATGATCGTGATCGTTTCAATCGTTCTTGCACTCTTGATAGGCGGTTCAATTGGCCTTTACGCTCTCGCAGTTTCAATCTATACCGGCAGTTTCAACTATCGTTGTACCACAAGCGAAGAACATTCCTTCGATATCTCCACTTTTTCATCCCTCGCACGAGAACGGCACACCTTTTCCACCAAGCAGGGCCACACCTTAGTTGGTTACCTGTACGAAAATCCATCGGTTGAAGAAAAGGGCGTCATTGTATTCGCTCATGGTCTTGGTGCAGGTGGACAGACCGGCTACATGGATATTTTCGATTATTTCTGCACTCGCGGTTACTATGTGTTTGCTTATGATGCAACTGCAAATGACGAGAGCGAGGGCGAAGTAATCGGCGGTCTGCCTCAGGGCTTCATTGATTTGGACTATGCCATTTCTTACGCAAAAGAGCTTCCCACATTGGCAAATCTGCCCTTTGTACTGATGGGATACAGCTGGGGCGGCCTTTCTGTTGTCAATGCGCTCAACACCCATCCTGAAGTAAAGGCAGTTGCCTCTCTGGCAGGCTGGAACAAATCTATGAACATGATCGACTATCGCGGCTGTCAGATGGTTGGTGGAGTTGCCAAGTTGTTGCTTCCCTTCGCTTCCGCGTACGAATTTTTCACCTATGGCTCATACGCATTCAGCACCGGAATGAAAGGTTTTGAAAATAGCGATTGCGGAGTAATGATCGTTCACGGCGAAAATGATGATACCATCCCGATCACTTATGGCTATGATACCTACTACAAAAAGTACGCAGACGATCCCCGCTTCACCTTCAAGAAATATGCTGACCGTGATCACGAAGTCATGCGTGGCGCTGACGGCAAGCATGATATGGAATTGATGGGCGAGGTTGCCGATTTCTTCGATACCTATATCGCTCAATAAACCACATTCTAATAAAACAAAAACCACGGAATTCCGTGGTTTTTGTTTTATGCTGATATTCTTGGATCGGCTTATTCCATTTCCCAAAGCTTAAGGGATTCGTACTTGCTCTTGAAGGTGATCTCCATAGCAGAAGATTTCTCGTCTACGAAACGGGTGAACTCCCGTTCCTTGTAGCATTCGATGACCTCAGCAATATTCTTATCTACATAGTCACTGTCCACGGCTTTGCGCTGTGCAATGAATACACCGTCGCCACGGACTATGGGAGCGGTATATGCACCGATCTCCACGCCCAGGATTGCTTTTTCCAGATCCTCATGCTGCTGGGTGTAGGTAAATGCAGGAAGAACCACACGTTCCATGGAAAGTCCGTAGGTTGCTGAAAATTCATCGTCCAGGTCAGTCATGGACTCACCTGCCAACAATCTGCTGTGAAGGGTGTTGGCAAATTCGATCTTTTGCTCTTTATCTTTCGCAGAAAAGTAAATGTAAAGATACTCCGCTGCAAAGAAATTGCCTGCCTCCACATCTTTGCGTACAGTCGCCTCGGAGCAATCCAGCTGCTTGCTATGCTCGTTGGTGAGGTAATTATACAGATGGGTTGCCAACAGCTGCAAACGTTGCAGCTCCATATAAACGTCCTCGGTCATATAGGCGTCCGCAAGAGCTTTCTTGTAATCTTCTTCCGTCTCGTATTCGGCCTTCATCTCTTCCAGAGAGGTCTCCAGCTCCTCTTGCTCATCACGGGTCAGATCGATGCCGTATTCTTCAGCAAGCATCTGATACGCCATGATCTCTCGCAGACGAGATTCCACAAATGCGTTGAGTTCCTTTTGCAGATCCTCATTTGCCGCAAATTCCTCGGCAGTATGTCCCGATTCTGCCCGATAATTCATGACGAAATAGCGAAGCATATCATAAGACACCTTCTCCTCACCCACCGTCAAAGCGGTAGGTGAGGAGCATGCGGTCATCAGAGGAAGCAGAAGCAAACAGCACAAGAGCAGTGCCATCGATCGGATCCAATTTTTATGGATTGAATTCATTTTCTGTCTCCTTTCAGATCTGACGGTTCTCAATATCTTTGGAGATCGTCAACGGGAAGGCCAGCACGCAGATCCAGCGCTGCAGCCAGGAACTGATCCAGCCGGGAGGTCAGCACATAGAAATTACCGCTCTCGCCGGAGGATTTTCCTTCTGCATCGATCTGCTCAATGGAGCAAAGGAGTCTGCCGTCGGTGAGTTTATAGAAGCGGAAAATCTTGGTGACACTTTCCAGAATATAATCCACCTCAGAGGTCTCCTGTCCAGCCTCGTTAAGCTTGTAAATAGGCTTTCTACGGGTAGTAACCGACAGCATGCCTACAGGCTCATTCTTCATTGCCTGCGCAGCGTCTTCATCGGAAACCATATCGTGATTCAGCAAGCTGATCATGACAGAATAGAAATGACGGAATTCTTCGGTATTCAAGGTCTTTCCGTCAGCAGTACCGATTGCAAGATCCTTTTGAGTACCGGTAAGCTGATAGGTTTCGTCTACCGTCTGCCAGCCCTTACGATCAGGATTCACAACACCCAGATCGAAGTACTTACCACTGAGCTTCAGCACGTCACAGTTATCAATGTTCAAGAATGCCAACTGATTCTGCAGATAGCTCTGCTCATCCCATTCCAAGAAGTATGCCTGCTCCAAAGTTACCTTGCAAATGGTATTGAAGGTCAGAGAATACGCATAGAAGTAGGAGTCTTCCTGCAGATCGCTGAAATAAACGTAGTTATCGATATCCTGATAATTGTAGCAAAGGGTATACTTGGGATTATCCAGATAATACTTCTTGCGAATCTCATCGGTAAAGCCGTAGTATTCCTCGCCCTCCTCATCAATCATCGTAGTTGCCAGCTCCAGTACCTTTTCACCTGTAAAATCAGTAAAGAGAGAGGTAAGCGCCTCAAAACGGATAGAGGAGAAGTAACCGGGATGGGACTCGGAATAGTAGATACCCAGACCCGAGAACAGAGAGAAGGGATCCTTAACATCTTCAATGGGTTTGAGATAGATAGCAGGCTTCAGCTTCTGAGTTACATTTCCCGCTTCATCCTTCACTTCAACGATATACTTGGGATCATTGATCCATACACGGAAGGAATCCATCAGCTCGGTAGACTGGGTGTCAAAAGGAAGGCTGAGGGTGGGGGTAACCAATTCGGTAGGGGAACTCATGACAGCCGCATCCAGGTTGGTGGGCATCATAGTGTAGACCGAATCACGCTGCATCACTTCACCGGTAGACAGGAGAGTGTCCTCGCCAACCACGCGGACATAGTAACCGCCGCCGGAGGGAGTCTTGTCACCGATATAGTAGATGAAGGTTTTTCCGTCGGAGGTTTCCATGGTCAGGGAAACTGCCTCCTCGGGAGTAGCATAGTCCAGACCGTAGCGGCTGTAATCGCTGCAATGGTCCTCGACTCTTGCCATGGTCAGGGTATAGCCTGCGGCAACTACCATATTGGCCAACTTCTGAGAATCAAAAGGCGCGTATTCATAGTTTTGCAGGTAAAATTCGCCGACTACCAATCCGTCATCGTTCTTTTCGGGACCGGTGTAGCGATAGAAGCCCCAATCCACATACTGCTCGCCAAACTTGGCGTTCTTGGGATTGTGGACGGTAATTTTGTTGATGTTTTCGCGCTGATAGTGGGGATACATCATCACTCGGCCGTCAACCGATTCTACTTCGCTTGCCCAAATGGGGGGATAGGTCGCCGCAGGGGTCACAGACTCCTTCTGGAGCATGGGACGCAGCACAGCAAAATAGCCTACCAGCAGAATGGCAAACACCGAAGCCAGAATGATCATCAGGCGAATGCTTTTCTTCAGCGAACTGCTTTTCTTCGCAATTTCTTTTGTCATGAGTATCGTCTCCTTACGTTGACTACCAATCCAAGGACGGTAATCACAGAGGGTAATGTCACAGCCAGGATCACAGTCCACTGGGTTGCCTGCTTGGTGGTCAGGTTCAGACCCTCATTGGGAATGACCTTCTCGGCAACGGCATAAGCGGTGTCCTCACCGGAGAGGATGCTCAGTGCGGCGGAAACTACCTCACGGTTGGCATACTCAGGCTGCTCGGTATAACTTACATAGGGCAACATAGTGGTGCCCAGGGCAAACAGATAGGAATCTTCGGACAGTTGGCTGAATGCAACCAGTGCATCGCCATCCTGCAGCTTGTCTGCATCCGAAAGATCGGGAGCTGCAGATGCGGGAATAGTGAATACCGCACCGGCCTTGGAAGAATCGGTAATGCGCATAGGGCGGGCATTACGGAAGATTACCTTTTCATCGGCATTCACCGACTTCATCGCATCGGCAAGCAGATTGCCGCCTTCTGCTCTCACACCCACCAAGCTGTAACCGTCTACGGTAACAGAAGCATCGCCGCCGTCTCTCAGCTTAGCATTGAGATATTCCACACCGCCGATTTCCTTGATAAAGCCTTCCAGAGAAGGAAGCTCACGGATACCGGGATTCAGGACGGTGATCAGCGAATGACCGGGCTTTTCGGCAAATGCCTTCAGCTTGCCAATCTCGCCAGCATCTTCACTGTTGGCGGAAGAGGTGTAGTCAGTCTGGGGACCAAAGATAACTGCAACAGCGTTTGCATCATCGTCAAAATCCTCGTACTGCAGATCGATCTTGCGAATCTGGTAACCTGCATCGCGGAGCAGGTTCCACAGATACACGCCATCGCCGTAATCGTTGTTCTCTTCTCCCATAGTGTAATTGCCTACAGGCTCACCGTGACCGGTGATGAAATAGGCCTTAGGAGTGACCGTCTGGGTAACTGCCATGATCGCAGACACCAAACGGTACTCGCCCTTGAAGGAAATAACGCTGTAATCGGAGGTGTTGAAACCATAGAAAGCATCACGGTTATAGGAACGGAACATGTGCCAATAGTTCAGAGGCTTGCCATCGCTGCCCATGATCACATCGCCTTTGTTATCACGCTCGGGAGTATAGTTGTCAATCAGAATGGAGGTTGCGCCAAAGGAATGGGTTGCGTAGTACTCCTCACCCACGATGGCTTTGATCTTACCGGGTTCAGAGGAAGGATCGATAAAATCTACTTTAATAAAGGAGAATTCTTCTGCCAGCGCATCTGCCATCTCCAGAATATACTTCATACCCCACAGAGAGGTATCGCTATAGAAATTAGCAGAGGATGCGGTCTGATTCAGTCGGTCACGATCTGCCATAAAGTAAATGGTGACCTGATTTTCTTCGATATTTCGATCAGACAGGATCGAAACGCTTTTCTCGGAGAGGTCAAAGAGGTTTTCAGCGGTCATGTCCAGATTCTTGCCCCATACAGAGAACAATCCGGAAACAATCATATTCAGCGCTACAACTACTGCCACCACAGCCACCGTCAGACCTACAGAAGCACCGCCGTATCGGACGGATTTACGTTCAGTTAATTTCATAAAATCCTCCTTAGCTGTGTCTGCGCTTGATGAAGACCACGGTACCCATGGTCAGCATGCTAACGGGAATCAAACTGCACAGGACGATGGTCCAAGCAGTTGCCTCTTCTGCGGTGATATCTGCCAGACCTTCGTCTTCCAATACCTTATAATCAATATTGAAAGGAACGGTGTCACGGCTCATCAGTCGCATGGTGTAGAACAGCACGTCGCGGTTTGCATAGGAGGTGCTGCCCAGAATATCATTGGAAACAAAACCGGTACCGCCGCAGGCGAATACATAGGTATCCCACTGCTCGTTATTGTTGGAATAGAAGGTTTCATAAGACAGACCTGCAAGGCACACGCCTGACTGATCTACTGCAGTCTCGGGAGCCTTACCGTCATATCCCACCAGAGTCGAATCCTTGGGAGCGATAAAGGTTGCGCCTGCCTGAAGATTGGCACCCATTTCGCTGTAGCCTACCGACTGCGTATAACGGGGATCGAAGGTAATGGGACGAACACGGTCAAATGCCGCGCGGGGGAGAGAGTCCAGCTGGAAGAGCTGATCCGTCAGATTGATACCGATGCTGTACTGATCGGTTTCGTAATCTGCGAAGAAACGCAGACCGTCGGATTGCAGGCTGTTCTTGCCGCTGTCCTTGACGAAGGACTCGCCATAGTCAATACCCCAATAGTCGTAGAGATATTCTTCCAGATTGTTGAGGGGCTCCTTGGACTCATCCAGGAAGACCATCATGTGGTGGTCCTTTCCTACCAGGAACTGACGGAGCACCGAAATTTCACTGATACCGCCATCAGCATAAGCAGAGTCGCCGGAAAAATCGGTCTGGGGACCGTACAGTACCACGATACGGGCGCTGTCATCGGCAAAGAGCTTTTCGTATTCCTTAGCAAGATCGATTTTCTTGGTTACAAAGCCTGCGTCAAAGAAGAGATCGCGGAGAGTCTGTGCTTCGCCGTAATCGCCTGCGGAGGAAAACTCACCGGGAGTATACTCGCCGATGGGTTCATCATGACCGGCAACGAAGTATACAGTAGGATTCTTACCGGAAAGGGAGAGAATGGTGGAGGTAAAGCGGAGATCGCCGTTAAATGCGTATGCATAGGCTGTCTCGGAATTCATGGAGAAGAAGGCATCGCGCTTAACGATACGGAAATTGTGGTGCATAACGGGATTGCCGTTTTCATCCAGAATATCCTTGCCCTGCTCATCCTTTTCGCTGGTGTAGTTGTCCACGATCACGTCCTGCTTAGTCAGGTCGGTACCCATGGTGGAACGGAAGACTTCCAATGCCTCGGTATCCTTGGTGAGGCTCAGATGCTTTACGTTCACAAAGCTGTACTGATTGGCAAATTCCAGTGCCAGATCGTAAACATATTTCATACCCCACAGGTTATTGACGGGAGCTTCATAACCCTGGTCGGTATAATAGGAATTGGCATATCCTCGGCGGGTGGAGCGAAGCTCGTCCGCATCGGCGAGGAAGTAAATAGTAATGTTGTTTTCTTCGGGCTTCAGTGCATCCAACAGCACACGGGACTCCGCGGAGATCTCGTTAAAGTTCTCGGTAGACATATCTACGCGAAGCAGATAACGGTTGGAAAGCCAGGTAAAGCCGATATTCACCGCAAGAACTGCTACCAGCACCGCCAAAGTAATGACGGTAGTCAGCAGATTGCGCTTGATTTTAGAGCGTTTCTTGTTTTCCATGCTTGTGTTTTCCCTTCAAAACTGTGAATCAAAATAGCAATATCAGTTCCAGCGACGCTTGTCGTACACACGGACAGTCAGGAAGAGGAACACGAAGGACAGGGACAGGTAATATACGATAGCGTTAAAATCGAAGATACCCGAGGTGAAGTTGGTGAAGCGCTCCATGATGGACACCCAGTTGATGATGGAACGGATGAAGGAGCTGTCGATATAGCTGTTCAGCGCGGAGGTGAGGACGAAGAAGACGATGATCGCCATGGTACCCAGCGCTGCGATCAGCTGGTTTTCGGTGAGAGAGGAGATGAACACGCCAACTGCGATACAAGCCGCACCTGCCAGCAGGATTGCCAGAGAGGAACCGATAAGGATCGCGGTGTTGGGAGTGCCAAACTGATACAGAACAATGAAATCCATGCAGGAGATCAGGTAAGTGCCTGCGAATACGGTGTATGCCGCCAGGAACTTTGCCATTACCATGCCCATCAAACTAACGGGCGAGGTCAGGAGCAGTTGCTCAGTACGCATTTTCTTTTCATCGGCAAAGAGCTTCATGGTAAGCAGAGGAAGCACCACGATGAACACGTACATCAGGGTGGAGAAGTAAGCGGCGGTAGAGCTGTTTGCGCCTGCCTGCAGAGTGCAGTAGGAGAACAGCAGGGAGCTTGCAATCAGGAAGATCGCAACGAAAATATAGCCGATGGGCGAGACAAAATAGGAGCGAAGCTCTCTCTTATAAATAGCAAACATGGTTTACGCCTCCTTTTCGCCGGCTCCGCGATTGCGGCGGCGTTTCTTACGAGTATTTTCGGGCTCTTCTACTACGGAAATGAAGATATCTTCCAGAGATGCGCCCATGGATTCGATACCGATGATGGCATAACCCTTGGATGCAAGTGCATTGAAGAGCATCTTACGCACGTCTACGCCGGGCATGGATTCCACCAGATAGGAGGTAGAGTCAGCATCGTGACTGCCCAGCACCTCAGCGTAGCTGACACCGCTAACAGAACGGATGGCAGACAGTACGGAGGAGGTAGGACCGCAGACCTTGATGTTCAGACGGCGGTTGCCCTCGAAGATCTTACCGATGTCCTCGGTCTTTTCGTTGGCAACAATCTTGCCCTTGTTGATGATGATGATACGGTCACATACTGCCTGTACCTCGGGCAGGATGTGGGTGGACAGAATAACGGTGTGGTTCTTACCCAAAGTCTTGATCAGGTTACGGATCTCGATAATCTGCTTGGGGTCCAGACCAACAGTAGGTTCGTCAAAAATAATGACCTTAGGATTGCCTACCAGCGCCTGAGCGATGCCTACACGCTGACGGTAACCCTTGGACAGGTTGCGGATCACGCGGTCATACACATCGGAAATGCGGACGGTGTCGCAGATTTCCTTCAGATGCATGGTGCGGTTAAGGGTACAGCCCTTCAGATCGTAAATGAAGTTCAGATACTCTCTGACGGTCATTTCCATGTAAACGGGAGGGTTTTCGGGCAGATAACCAATCTGCTTCTTAGCGGCAATGGGGTCTTCCAGAATATCGATGCCGTTAATCTCAGCAGTACCCGAAGTACTGGACAAGAAGCCGGTCAGCATACTCATCGTAGTGGTCTTACCTGCACCATTAGGTCCGAGGAAGCCGACGATTTCCCCTTCCTCAACTGTAAAGCTGATGTCGTTGACGGCATATTTATCGCCGTACCGCTTCACCAGATGCTCAATTTTAATCATATTTCTGTTCCTTTCAAGCAAAAAAATTGCATGGTATACGTTCAGTCGTTTCGTACACCATGCATTTTCAGGGCCTGGCATACTACCATATCTTTCAGTATACCACGCAATTGTAAACAAAGTTTGAATTAATTGAAATTTTCAGTAATTTTTCACAAAATTATCACAAAAGAATTGCGCTTTACAAGGCAGTTCATCTGTGGTGAACTATCGGAACTATTCAGCTATTTTAACTTTATCGACAGAGTGCTGATAATTTCAAAAACTACCCTTTCATTCCTTAGCAAGCCCAATCGCCGCTGCCATGGTACCGCGCTTTCCCTTGGTGGCGCGATGGGAGTGATAAAGCTCGGGCGCACAGCAGGTGCAATCGGCAGATATGTCAATTTGACCGCGTATAATTCCCGCATGTTCCAAAATCTCGCAATTCATGCTCACCAGATCAGCGTACATACCGCCGTTCTTGTGATGAATATGCGCCTTTGCGAATTCTTCGCCCTTGATGGCGATCACCGCATCGGCAAAATCCTGCTGAACCTCAAAACAGCACTCATGGATACAAGCACCGATGGCAACACGGATGTTTTCGAGCGTCGCTCCCAAGCGAAGCATTTCCTCCACTCCAACCGCGGCAATTCCACCTACCGTTCCACGCCAGCCTGCATGGAGGGCAGCGACTACGCCTGCCTGTTCATCGGCCAGCAAAATAGGCACGCAATCTGCCGTCTTCACTACCAACACCACACCGGGGCGGTCGGTTACAAAGCCGTCGCAATCATCAAAGGAGCTTCCCCCATCTGCCTCGGTGACATAGCGCACCTTTGCCGAGTGAATCTGATGAGAGGATACCCGTCCCTCAAACTCCAGCCCCAGGGCAGAGAGAAACAGACGGTAGTTTGCTACCACATTCTCCTCGCTGTCTCCGGTAGAGGTGGTAAAATTCATAGATGCGGCATGAGGAATCTCCGTCACACCTCCCAGACGGGTAGAGAATCCGTGGGGAAGATGAATGGTATCGGAAAGGGCGTAGAGCACCCTTCCCTGTTGATTGAAATAAAACATACTTACTCTCCGCGCTTACAGCATACCGATCTTCTGCATTCGGATGTCCCGTCCCTCGAATCGCAGGAGACTGAACTCACCGAAAAGGCGGGACGCCACACGGTCGGTGTAACGGGCACGGATTTCCTCCGAGGTAAGGTTGGTACTGATGATGGTAGGCAGACCGGCCACGATACGGGTGTTCAAGAGATTATAGAGCACACCCACGGTGAAGGTGTTAGACATTTCTGCGCCCAAGTCGTCGATGATCAAGAGATCACACTGGAAATAACGGGCGGTGCTGATCACGTTAGATGTGTTTCCCTTGCCGAAGCGCTCTGCCTCAAACACAGAGAAAAGATTAGGAGCAGATTCGTAGAGCACGTCAAAGCCCTTCTCGACCACAACGCCTGCAATGGAGGTGGACAGATGGGTCTTGCCTAGTCCCGTACCGCCGCAGAACAGCAGATTCTCCTTGGTATTGGACGAAAAACGAGTAGCATAGGATTGACAATAATCCAGCTGCTTCTTCATCAGTTGCAAAATGCGAGCATCCTGCTGATAGTATTGGAGACGGAAGGTTTCAAAGCGCTGGGTTTCAAACAGACGGTCCACACCTGCACGCTTCATGCCCTCTTTGGAAAGAGCAGTTTTCAGACAGGTACACATCTGCTGACCGTTGTAGCCGCTGTCCTTACAGATCTTGCAATTGTAGGGGGGCTGATCGTAATCGGCAGGATAGCCCGCGCGGATCAGGCAAGCCTCTCTTTGCGCCTGCAGATCCATATTATCCAGACGGATGTTTTCCAATCGCTCGGACAGTCCTTCCTTGCCCTTGGAGATCTCCTCCATGATCATCAGACCGGTACGGGCAAGCTCACGGTCGATCCCTGCCACCTCGGGCAGACGGGCGTGGATCTGACGGCGGCGATTTTCCGCTTCCTCCAACGCTCGCAGACGTCCCTCCTCCATACGGCGGCGAATCTCCGCAAACAGTTCTTTATTATATCCCATTTGGAGCAAACCTCCCTTTTTTCTTCAAAATTACAGTTATATTCAAGATTTGTCGGCGTTTTCGAACAACGCAAGACTGCGTTTGAGCGCCGCTTCAAAGAATTCATCGGTAGCAAAGCTGCTGTTGGCAGGTGCCATCGCCACAGCCTTACCCTCTTTCTTCTGCTTGTATTCCTCAATCGCCTTCCGCACTTGCTCGGCGGTAGTGTAGCCGGCTTCTTTCCAATTGGACAGTACCTTGTTAATGTAAGGCATAGACGGCGCACCGGTATTATCTACCGATATCTCGTAGGCGATTTTCAACACATCAGGGGAAATATTCCACTTCACCCACTGAGTGAGGAATCGATTTTCCTTGTCGGTAAAGGCGCGCTTACCTGCTCCCGACAAACTGCGGTATACACTACCCAAATCTGCCGCCGCTTCCATTTCGCCCAGACGATCGCCCAGAGTATCCACGTGGTCGATGCCCTCGTTGTAGAAGGAGCGCGCCAGCTTATCCAGATAAGGAACGCTGGGCTTGCCGATCTTTTTGCAGTAATAGGAAAGCAGCAGGATGTATTCGCAATCCAGACCGAAATAATCGGTGAGCGCCATCAGACGGTTGATCTCGGTGGGATTGAAGATCTTGCCGAAAATGTTCTGACATTCGTTGATCATTCCCGAAAGATGATCATTTTTTTCAAAAATGCGATTGATCTCCTCGGCGGTATAGTGGGGCATTCCGTCGTCGCTGCGGACGATCGTAACCGATGCACCGTTCTTCTGAGGTGCAGATTCCACAGGCTTTGCCGATTCCGCAGGCTTTGCCGCCTGATTGATCTCAGCAGTAGGCTTTTCGGATACAGACTGAGCCGCCGCTCCCTCACTACGGGAAAGAAGTCCTGCACCGCGCCAAAATTCAATGGCACAGAGCACCTGCTCAGGGGACAGACCCAGTTTCTTCGCCAGCTCTGCAGATTCAAATCCGCCGCGGATGGCAGGATCGCCCATGGCAAGGAGAACCTTCAGTTCACTCTCACCTGCTCTGCCGATTCGATCCAGCGCCGAGGCAGGGATGGTCAATACGCCCGTACCGAAATGCAGATCAATTTTCATCGGCTTGCTCCTTTGCGTGAATCTCGTAGCAGAGAGTCATCAGCAGGTCGCCCAAATGGACGTTCTCCACGGCGATGGACTCATCCACCGACAGTTCTTCGCCGGTAAAGTTCCAGATTCCGCGGATGCCCAAGGGCGCAATGGTCTTCGCCACCTCTTTGGCGGCAGTTCTGGGAACGGTGAGTGCCACGATGGCAGGCTTCCATTCCTGACAAAATGCGTCCAGCTCCTCCATAGGAAGGACGGTATATTCTCCTACCGTAGTTCCCACCTTCTGGGGATCACGGTCGAAAATTCCTCTCAGACGGACACCGCGTCCCACAAAGGTAGTACCCATTGCCAGCGCTTTGCCCAGATTGCCCGCGCCGATGATCACGGCGCCGTATGCCTCGCCGACACCGAGGATGTCGCCGATGGCTTTATATAAATTCTTCACGTTGTATCCATATCCCTGCTGACCGAACCCGCCGAAGCAATTGAGATCCTGACGGATCTGAGAGGCGGTGACATTCATCAGCTTTGCCAGCTCGCCTGAGGAGATGCGCAGGATGTCCTTGGACAGCAGCTCTCTCAGATAGCGGTAGTAGCGAGGCAGTCGGGCAATGACCGCCTTGGATACCGTGGTAGTTGTATTCTTATTTTGCATGAAATCACTCCGTAAGGTGTTTCAGAATTATATGTGATTCAGAGTTCACTTACAAACTCCGAGTATAGACATAAACGTGTGTCCCACCGAGGGGAGGAGAAACCCATCTCACCCGCCGAAGTTTTTCTCCTCCCCTCGGACTCCCCTCCCCTTTCCTTGGCTGAGTTTGCCTGAAAAGGAGGGAGAGTGTGGAAAGAAGTTGACAGGAGAAAGCCCCTGCCGGGGTTTGGGGCAGCGCCCCAAGAATAATCAAAGGCTCTTCAGGGTGTCCATGACGTACTGAGAGAACTCAGCGCAGGTGCAACCGGTGTCGCGACCGGTGATGGTCAGCTTCTTTTCCTCGAACATACAGATGTCCAGAGCACGAGCCAGCTTGTCGGACTCAGCCTGGTAGCCGATGTGAGAGAGGAGGAGTACGGTAGCACGGAGCATGGAGCAAGGATCGGCGTACTGTGCACGGCCTTCCTTTACCATTCTGGGTGCGGAGCCGTGGATGGCTTCGAACATTGCGTAACGCTTACCGATATTTGCAGAGCCTGCGGTACCTACGCCGCCCTGGAACTCAGCCGCCTCGTCAGTGATGATGTCGCCGTAGAGGTTGGGCAGGATGAATACCTTAAAGTCACGGCGACGCTTTTCGTCAACCAGCTTTGCGGTCATGATGTCGATGAACCATTCATCGGTGGTGATTTCGGGATATTCCTTTGCCATCTCTTCACACAGACGCAGGAACTTGCCGTCGGTGGTCTTGATGACATTCGCCTTGGTAACGATGGAAACACGGTTCTTGCCGTTGGCACGAGCGTATTCAAATGCCAGACGAGCAATACGGTTAGTACCCTCAGTGGTGGTGACTACGAAGTCCATGCCCAGATCTTCGGTTACGTGAATACCCTTGGAGCCAACTGCATAGCCGCCCTCGGTGTTTTCACGGAAGAAGGTCCAGTCGATGCCCTTTTCAGGAACAGATACGGGACGAACGTTTGCGTACAGGTCCAGCTCCTTACGCATTGCTACGTTTGCGGACTCAATGTTGGGCCAAGGATCGCCTGCACGGGGAGTGGTGGTGGGACCCTTCAGGATAACGTCGCATGCCTTCAGCTCTGCCAGTACGTCATCGGGAATCGCCTTCATATGCTCAACGCGGTTTTCGATGGTCAGACCGTCGATCACCTTGAACACGATCTTGCCCTTGGCAACCTCATCGGCCAGCATATCGGTGAGGACAGTCTGTGCCGCCGCAGTAATGGTGGGACCAATGCCATCGCCACCGCAAATGCCGATGACGATCTGATCCTTCTTGGAATAATCAACAGCCTCGCCTGCCGCATTGATGCGGTCTACACGAGCGAGCTGTTCAGAGAGCAGCTTCTTGAAATGCTCAGCTGCTGCCTCGATTTGTGCTTCATATTTCATGGGGATTCTCCTTTTTTCTTTTCATTTTTCTCTTTGGAGAGAAGTGAAAAAAACTTTTGTTGATTTTGATTAGTATATTTTATACCCTATACTCTGCTGTGCAAAAGTGGGGGATAATCCACATTCTCCACATACTTTTCCACAACCTGTTCTCCGGATTCGGTCGAAATAGGGGATAAATTCTGGTTTTACTTCCCAATCTGCGGGAAAACTTCCACCGTTCTGCCGATTTCCACTGAGTTTTCCACGACACTTTCCACAAGCTGTTGAAATACAACTTTCTTGCAAGTCCATGCAAAAATCGCAAGACGTGCATTCAAAAGCGATTTTTTTCGGCAAAAACTCCGTCAATTTGCACAGCAAAATAATGGAAATCCGATTGGCATACGCCCATCAAAATACCGATTTTCCGGCAGTTGCTTTGGCGTTGAGTGATGCATCTGCATAGTGTCCTGCCATGGCTTCGAAGTAGCCTTGGGCGGCGATCATTGCAGCATTGTCGCCGCAGAGCGCCTTGGGAGTCATGCAAAGCTTGATTCCCTTTTTCTCGGCAAATTTCGACACAGCCTCTCTGAGATGAGAGTTGGCGGCAACACCGCCTGCCAGCACCAACGTGGGATAGTGATACTCCTCATACGCGCCTGCAAGCTGCTTCACGATGGATCTTGTCACCGTCCGGGTAAAGGATGCGGCAACATCCTCGGGAACGATGGGGAGATCCTTCTGCTTTTGCATATTGGCGTAGTTGAGGACAGCGGTTTTCAGACCGCTGAAGCTGAAATCCAGACTGCCGTCGATAGCGGCAGAGGGGAATTTGATGGCATCGGGATTGCCCGCAGTAGCAAGTCGATCCATCTGTGCACCGCCCGGATAGGGCAGACCCAACACACGGGCTACCTTGTCGAAGGCTTCACCCACGGCATCGTCACGGGTACGGCTGACCGGGATAAACTCGGTGGGGGATTTTACATAAGTAAGAGAGGTGTGGCCGCCCGATGCGATCAGCGCAAAGAAGGGGGCATTCAACTCGGGGAAAGCAAGATAAGCCGCCGCCGCGTGACCCTTCACGTGGTTTACGGGAATCAGGGGCTTATTCCATGCCGCCGCAAGTCCCTTGGCGAAATTGACGCCTACCAAAAGTGCGCCGATGAGTCCGGGAGATGCGGTCACCGCAATGGCATCGATCTGCTCCTTGGTGACGCCCGCATTTTCCATTGCCCGTTTGGTGAGGGAGGAAATCGCCTCGGTATGGGCTCTGCTGGCGATTTCGGGAACAACACCGCCGTACAGCGCATGGGTTGCAATCTGGGTAGCGATCTCGTTGGAGAGAATCTGACGGGAGTCCTCCCGCATATCCACCACGGCTACCGAGGTTTCGTCACAAGAGGATTCAAAAGCAAGTATTAACATAATCTTTTATCCTTTGATCAAGCAGTTTTACTTATACAGACGGTTCTTTTCCCAGTAGAGGTGCAGGCAGGGGAAAAGAATCAGGGCAAAGACGGTGTAAATCACCACATCCAGCGCCAGACCTACCCAAGGTCCTGCCAGAGAGATCATTGCATCCTGAGGATAGAAAATAGTGGGGATGTACTGGATATCGGGAATCAGATACACCAAAACGGTAACAGGCAGACAGAAGATCAGATATGCCGCTACGCCGGTGATCAGACCGCCGTTAACAAAATCCGCCAAATCGGCACCGAAGCGATACTCTTTGCCGACAGTAGCAGACAAATAAGCGGTGCGCTGAATGGAGCTTTTCGCCAAAATCACCGCAAGGGCAACGTAAAAGAGTGCGACAAAGAAGATATTAAAACAACGGTCGATCAGCGCCAGCGATGTCGCATCGCCTCTTGCGAGTTCAGTGAAAACAGGGCGCAGGACGATGTTCACGATCCATGCCGCCAGCATACAGATCAGGTCTGCGGCGAGGAAATACAGGAGATATTCGGGGATATTCTTCAGCAGTTTCTTAGTTGCATCCATACTTATTCACCTTTCTTGTTTTCACGGGTCAGCCCCATTACGATGGCATCTTCCCGGGGTTTGTCGTAATAGCGTTTGCGCACGCCAAGGATCTCAAAGCCAAGCTTTTGGTAGAGTCTGATGGCGGCAAGATTGGAGGCACGCACCTCCAGGAAAAATTCAGTGCAATCGGAGGCATCCATCATGGTTTCCAGGAGTGCTCTGCCGATGCCCTGCCCTCTCTCGGCAGGGGACACGCACACGTCGGCGATCTCCCCTTCGGGGGGGATAAGATAGGCGATGACGAAGCCTACCACCGCATCATCCCGCTTGGCAACCCATGCCTGCACAACCGGCATGGCAAGGCAATCTGCCATATTGCTCCGAGACCAAGGATCAGAAAAGCAGATATTTTCCAGCGCCATGATCTCTTCAAAGTCTTCGGGAGAATAGGGGGCGATCCAAAGACCGCCCTTGTTCATATCTACGCTCATTCTTCTACCGTTCCGCCCAGGATGTCTTCCAGCGTCTTGAGGTAATCTTCAAAATAAACATTGTCCACCTGAATCATGCGGCAGTTTTCGTCGTTGGAGCTTCCTTCGGGATAAACGTAGTAGTTACCCTTGGTGTCCTCCACCAGATTCAGGTTGAGGTAGAGCCACTTGTAGGTGTTGGAGCTGACCTTCAGAGTGAGCTTAATGTCCAGCTCTTCCTTGCCGTAAAGCTTGGAGTAAACATTTTCGGCATCCTCGTCAGTAAACTGCTTCATCAGCTTGTCGGTGGTTGCAGGATCCAGCGTGTAGGTGGAGAACTGAGAGGAGTCGGGATTGGTGAAATAGATCTCGTTCCAGTCGAACTCGGAAAACTCGGGGAAATCCACCTTGGCGGGATTGTAGAACACCTGACCGCCCAGCTCCTTGGAACGGCAGAACCATTCGGTGCCGGGACGCAGATGGATCTTATCGTCTGCATCCTTGTAGCCCAGCTGATAGAAGGTGTTGAGCTTTTCTTTTGCCACGATGGTTTCGTCAAAGGGATTCCACTTGATCTTTACCTTTGCGTAAGGATACTCTGCGGTGGCATTGAGTACTGCCTCGTAGCAGAAGGGCGCGGGGATATAGGTGATATCCTGCTCTGCATCATGATAGGAGCCGTCGTCACCGTTATAGGTTACGGTGTACACCTTGCGGAAGGCATTGTTTTCATACGCGGTATAAATACCCACGCCTGCCAGAATCACGGCAATCACACCGCCGATGATCAGCCAAGGGAGCAGATCCTTGCGGCTGATTTTGATCTTTTTCTTTTTCGTTTGCTTTGCAGTAGTTTTCATATCGTTCCCTTATAATCCTTAATAACCGAATTTGCCGCTGAGGCTGTCGTCCTCACGAACCCATTCCTTTACCCGAATGGTGTTATAGGTGGTGGGAGAGGTGCGAATCACCACATCATTGATGCCCGCATTGATAATCATTCGCTTGCACATAGCGCAGGAGCAAACGTCGGTAAGCAGCTCGCCGGATTGGCTGTCCTCGCCTACCAGATAGAGGGTAGCACCCAACATCTGATCACGGGATGCGTTGATGATGGCATTCTGCTCAGCGTGGAGGGCACGGCAAAGCTCGTAGCGCTCGCCGCGAGGGATGTTCAGCTGTTCTCTCACGCAAAAGCCCAGCTCGATGCAGTTATCTCTGCCGCGGGGCGCGCCGTTGTAACCGGTAGACACGATGACGTCGTTTTTCACGATGATGGCACCATAGCGCTTTCTCAGGCAAGTGGAGCGCTTCAGGACGGTAGCGGCTATATCTAAGTAATAGTTCGGTTTTGTGACTCTATTCATACAGTACCTCCAAAAGGGGAGACTACCCCAATTATCTTTCCTTATATTGTACCACAGCCAAATCCCGAAATCAATAGGGGAAGCACAAGATTTCATAGAATTGTTACATTTTTCACGAAGAAAAAATCGGCTATGAGAAATCTTCCCATAGCCGATTTTATACTCTTTATTAACTCCATCAACCAAAGAGGGGAGTGGAGAAATACCGCTCGGCGGTATCGGGCAGGATAGTCACAACGGTTTTGCCCTTGCCCAGCACCTTTGCCAGCTTCATTGCCGCCACTACATTGGTTCCGCTGCTGATGCCGCAGAGGATACCTTCCTTAGATGCCAGATCCTTGGATGCTTGAATTGCTTCTTCATCCTTCACGATGCAAACACCGTCATAGATCTCCTGATTGAGAATAGCGGGAATGATACCGTCACCGATACCCATCTGAATATGGGTTCCGATAGAACCGCCCGACAAAATCGCCGCATTTTCAGGCTCTACCGCCCAAATGGTCATATCGGGATTTGCCGCCTTCAGCATCTCGCCGATGCCCGTAATGGTACCGCCGGTACCGATACCCGAGCAAAAGCCGTGAATGGGGCCATTTACCTGCTCCAGAATCTCCTTTGCAGTAGCAGTGCGCTGGATGTCAGAGTTGGCAGGATTTTCAAACTGCTGAGGAACGAACACATTGGGATCCTCTGCCTTCATTTTCAATGCCAACCCCAGGCATTCCTCGATGCAAAGTCCGATATTTCCGTTATCGTGCACCAAAATCACCTGTGCGCCGTAATGCTCTACCAGTTTTCTGCGCTCCTCGCTCACCGAGTCAGGCATGATGATCTTCACCCGGTAGCCGCGTACTGCGCCCACCAAAGCCAGACCGATTCCCTGATTGCCGCTGGTCGGCTCCACAATCACCGTGTCGGGACCCAGCAAGCCCCTCTCTTCGGCATCTCTGATCATATTAAAAGCAGTGCGGGTCTTAATGGAACCTCCCACGTTCAATCCCTCGAATTTCACCAAAATCTCGGCAGAATCGGGGTCAGTCATTCGATTCAGTCGAATGATGGGGGTATTGCCCATGGCATCTAAAATCGTTTCACAAATCACAGTCTATCTCCTCGGGGATCGTTTGTCGATCCGCTATATACTACATGATATCCGTTCAGAACTATATTTTCTTCACTATACGGCGTATTGTACCATATATTCTATGCGTTGTCAATCGGTAAAGCCACATTTTTCCGAAAGATTCTATCACCCCGAAGGGACAATTGAACAATCTCCTTTCCCGATAGCGAATGATGAATCGATGGACACAAAAAGCGGGAGCCAAGCCCCCGCCCTACGATGTGTAATTGTGTTCGTTCAAAGGATATTTACCCGTATGGGTTTCGCTATCCATCTCCTACACGCCCTGCAACGAAAAATCAGGCGTATATTCGCTCTTGGCGCTGTCGGGTGATTGACAGTATCCCTCAAAGCCCGCCTTCTCCACCGCCGCGAGCACCGATTGATACTCGAAGGTAGTCAGCCGACGATCGGGCGCGTTGGGATTGCCGTTGGGAGTGTACTGCGCCATCAGCGACAGCAAAATCTCGTCCGACTTAAACCAATCTGCCAGCAGATTGATGGCATCGATGCTGTTTTTCCGTGCAGTGGGCAAAACCAGATGGCGCACCAACACGCCCCTTTGCAGGATGCCGTCCTCATCAAAGACCGGCTTCCCTACCCGCTTCACCATCTCGGCAATGGCATTCAGCGCAACCTCTGGATAATCGGATGCCCCCGACAGCCGTCCTGCCAGATCGCCGTGGGCATATTTGAAGTCGGGGAGCCACACATCCGCAATCTCTCCCAGCAAATCCATTTGGGTAGGCGACAGATATCCTCCACAGTTGATGACAATGGGCAGACCTAATTGGGGTTTGATCTCTCGCAAAATCTCAGCCACCTGAGGTGCATACGCATCGGGGGTCACCAAATTCAGATTGTGTACGCCCTTGTCTTTCAACTCAAAGCAGATCTCTGCAAATCGCTCTGCCGACACTTCTTTGCCGAAGTTTTGGGCAGAAATGGTGTAATTCTGGCAAAAGGCACAGCGCAGAGTGCATCCCGAAAAGAAGATGGCACCCGATCCCTTCGTTCCCGAGATGCAAGGCTCCTCCCAGAAATGGGGCATGGCACGGGCAAGACGGATCGCCTCGCCGCTTTTGCAATAGCCTTTGGATTTTGTTCTGTCCCCATGGCACTCTCTGGGACAAAGGATACAGTTTTGGAAATCGATTTGCTTCATTTGATTCTCTCCCCCGTTCCCCGTCTGCCGGGATGGATATATTCCTCCTGCAATTTGGAGTATGCCACCTCACGTCCGCTAAAAAAGCTGTAATAGCCTGCCAGCAGATAGAGCAAAGCGGTCACGATGGCAAAATAGAGGAGCGCTTCGCCGCCGAACAGCTCCAGTCCCATGACCAAAGATGCCAAGGGGCAGTTGGTCATGCCCGAGAACAGGGCAACCAGTCCCAGCGCCGCCCCAAAAGAGGGAGGAAGGCCCATCCAAACAGCCAGCACACATCCGAGGGTCGCGCCCATGAAAAAGCCGGGGACGATCTTACCGCCCTTGAAGCCAAATCCAAGGGTGAAGACGGTAAAGGTAAGCTTCAATAGGAAATCCCAGGCATTTGCTTTTCCTTCCATTGCCGCAATGACCCCCTCCATGCCTGCGCCGTTGTAGCGGAACGAACCGCCGCAGAAATACACAGCCGCCGTCAGGAGAATCACCACTATACCGCCGATGACCACCCGCAAATAAGGATTGGGAATCCGATGGGCAGTCGAATGCTCGGTTTTATGGATGGCAGTAACGAACAATACGGTCACCGCCGCAAATACTGCGCCCATTAACACGATCTTGCCCAAATTGGGAACGGTCAGCGCAGGGACGATCACCTTCGCCATCCGCTCAGCCGCAGGGACCACTCCGCAGGTCGTTGCGATGAGATATGCGATAATAGAGGACAGCAAGCAGGGGAACAGCGCCATATAGTAAACCGTTCCTGCGCTGATCATTTCGATGGCAAAGATAGCCGCCGTGACGGGTGTACCGAAGACCGCCGAAAAGAGAGCAGACATACCGCACATGGCAAGGATATTGGTGTTTTTTTCTTGAAAACCAAGCATTCTGCCGCAGAAAGTACCTACCGCACCGCCCATTTGAAGAGCTGCCCCTTCTCTGCCCGACGAACCGCCGCAGAGCTGGGTGAGGGTCGTACCCACAAACACCAACGGCGCCACAGCATAGGGAACCTTCACGCCCTCTCGCACCGAGTGGACGATCATATCCGAGCCGTTATCCTTTTTCACCCGTCCCAATTGGTAGAGCCAAACGATTACAAGACCCGCTATCGGCAAAAGCAGAACCAACCACGAATGGTGAGCAAACAGATGAGATGCCGTTTCCAAGGTCAGGTCAAATGCGGTTCCGATGAGTCCGCAGAGAATGCCCATGGTAAGGGCAAAAAGAAGCCACATGGAAATGGTAGCAGTATAAGTATACCGCAACTTCCATTTCCGAAAAAATCGCTTGATCATAGTATTCCTTAGTTGTATCATATTTGGGGCGTTGCCCCAAGCCCCGCTTAGAGGAACTTTTTGAAAAAAGTTCCTCTAAGAACCCCTCAAAAACTTTTATAAAGCGCGCCAACTACTTGGCGCGCAAAGAGTTATTGATTATAGCCCTCCTTCACACAACTTCAGCCAAGGAAGTGGGAGGGTTGCCGTCACCAAGAGTGACGACAGAGAGTTATGTATCTATAAATCTTGAGTTTGGAATGGGAAGCCCCTAAACAGAGGCTTCCCAATTCAGATTTAATTAAATCGAGTTGACACAAATCGCAACCGCTGCGCAAGCAACGAATACGTCGTAATCCTTCTCCTCGGTAGGATCGCCCAGCTTGGTGTTCATAATTCCCTTGGAGTTCTTGTTGGACCATGCGGTATCTGCGTTGAGTCTCAGCCAATCCATATACTCGGGTCTGTCAAACTTCAACGAGCACAGACGGAGCCAGCGGGACATAATGCCCTTGAAGCCGGGCAGGTCATTGCCCCACTCTTCGTTGTTCATCACGCCGCCCTGATACATCTCGTTCATAGCGTAATCAGCCGCACGCTGTGCATGGATCTTGTACTCTTCCTCACCGGTGTGTTCATACAAGAGGCAGTTAGCGCCGATGTAGGTACCCTGATTGTAGGTAGAAGACCAGTAATTGTATTTGCCCTCCAGATTTACGCAGTCGTAAACCTTGCCCTCTTCGGGATTGGTCAGGATCTTATTCTGCCATGCCATGATCATCTTTGCCTTGTCGTAGTAGCTCTCGTCGGACAGAGCCTTGCCGATCAGACAAGCGGCAATTGCACCGGGACAGTTGACGCAGGAGTTCTTGCCTCGCTTCTCGTCCTGCTTCCACCACAGACCGCCGCCAAAATAGGTCTCTTCCCATGCGCGTTCAAAGGTGAGATCATAATTGAACTTGGCCATCTCTACATATTTTTTCTCGCCGGTCAGCAGATATGCACGGGTCAGGGCGATGACCAACCACATAATATCGTCGTTGTAAGGATTATACTCCCAGTTTTCTCTGTAGGTGCGAAGCACAAACTGATACATTTCTTCGATCTGCTCACGGTAGATTGCCTCACCGGTGATTTCGTAAGCATCGTCGATGATCTCGAAGATCTCAGCGTAGTCCCAGAAATCAGCTCTTTCATAGCCGCCATTCTTGTAATACACTGCTTTGTGGGCCGCAATCGCCTCGTGGGCACGCGCAATACGCTCGGTTTTGGTCATATTGTTTCCTCCTTTGATAGAAACCGAATAATATATTGTGCTTATTGTAGCATAAAAATAAACATAATGCAAGTTCTTTTTCAAAAAAGCAGCGGATTTTGAGAAAAAAGATGAGTTAAACTGTATCTTTTCGAAGAAGGCATCAAAAAAAGCGGTGAGTCCACCGCAAAAAAAGCAAAAAAATTGCCTTCCCGATTGGGAAGGCTGTATAAACAGCGAACATTTGCTGTTATGGGGTGGGCGATGGGAGTCGAACCCACGACCTCCAGGGCCACAACCTGGCGCTCTAACCAACTGAGCTACGCTCACCATATATAAAAAAGCAAATGATACGCGATTTATTAAATTGGCGCCCCCGGAGGGACTCGAACCCCCGACCTACTGCTTAGAAGGCAGTTGCTCTATCCAGCTGAGCTACGGAAGCATATTCAGCAGGGCTGAATAATGGAGCGGGTGATGGGAATCGAACCCACGCAGCCAGCTTGGAAGGCTGGAATTCTACCATTGAACAACACCCGCGTTTGGTGCCTCATAATAATAGCACATCTAAATCGATTTGTCAATACCTTTTTGAAAATTTTTTCAACTTTTTTCAAAAAAATTCCCATGCCGTTTCGGCAGAGATTTGTTCTCTGCCGAAACCAATCAAGGCTGGCGGGAAACAATGGTTAAAAGTCGTTTGTTAGAGGATAGGTGCGCCGTCGGGCGTAAACAGAGGTAGCTTTTCCAGGAAGATGATATCGTCGCGGTCAGCAGCATCGCCTTCTGCAAGGATAGCAACTCTTCCGCACACGTTACCGCCTGCCGCTGCAACCAATTCTTCCACCGCACGAAGGCTCTCGCCGGTAGAGATAACATCGTCTACCACCAAAACATTCTTACCATTCATCAGCTTGGCATCGTCGCCGTCGATGTAGAGATGCTGGATACGGTCAGTAGTGATGGAACGCACTTCTACGCCAAATACATCGGTCATGTACAGCTTGGTCGCCTTTCTGGCAACAATATACTTCTGGTCGCCATTCTGACGTGCCATTTCGTGCGCAAGAGGAATACCCTTTGCCTCGGCAGTGATGATATAATCGTATGCGGGAATTTTCTTCAGCAGATCTGCCGCACAAGCAACGGTCAGTTCCTGATCACCAAAAATAACGAAGCCTGCAATGGACAGATTCTCATTCAAGGGACAGATGGGCAGATAACGAGTCAGTCCCGCAACCTGCATTTCATAATACTTCATGGATGTACACACTCCAAATCTTTCAATTTCATGATTTCATTATAGCACAAATCCGAATAATGTCAAGAGGATTTCCCTATTTCCCCCAAAATCCCCCCATCTCAGTTGACAAAACCTTCCAAATGTGCTACAATAAAAACATAAACAATTCGGAGGTAATTTTATGACCTACCCAAAACTTCGCCTTGGCATCGTGGGTCTTGGCAATATGGGAAGCGGACACATGATGAACATCCTCAGCGGCAAAGTGCCTAACGTAGAGCTTGCCGCCGTCTGCGATATCCGCCCTGACCGCCTGAACCTTGCAAAAGAGAAAGCACCCGACGTTCCCCGTTTCACCGATTACACCGATCTGCTTGCATCTAAGCTGTGCGAGGCGATCCTCATCGCCACCCCTCACTATTTCCATCCCCCCATGGCAATCGCCGCATTTGAGGCAGGACTCCATGTCCTCACCGAAAAGCCTGCAGGCGTGCGAGTATCCGATGTAATTGAAATGAACCAAGCCGCCGACCGTTCGGGAAAGGTCTTCGGCATCATGTTTAATCAGCGCACCGGCGAGCTTTTCCAAAAAGCCCGTGAACTGATGCAAAACGGCAGTTTGGGCGCTCCCCGCCGATTGACTTGGGTAATCACTAACTGGTATCGCACCGACGCCTACTATAAAAGCGGCGATTGGCGAGGCAGTTACAACGGCGAAGGTGGCGGAGTTCTGCTCAATCAAGCACCCCACAATCTGGATCTGATGCAATGGATCTTCGGAATGCCCTCCTCCCTCAGCGCCGCCTGCCATTTCGGCAAGTATCATTCCATTATTGAAGTAGAGGACGAGGCCATCCTCACCATGGAATACGAAAACGGCGCAACCGCCCAGTTTATCACCTCCACGGGAGAATATCCGGGTACCAATCGCTTGGAGATCGTGGGCGATCGAGGCAAGATCGTATTGGAAGCGGGAATGCTCCGCCACTATGACAACGGTTTCTCGGTTACCGACCACAGCAGAACCGCCGAGGTCAGCTCCTGCAAACAAAAGCCTACCATCACCGAATACACCGCCTCCGCTCCCGAGCGAGCTCACGCAGGCGTACTCACCGATTTTGCCGCCGCCATCCGCACAGGCTCGCCCTTGGTGGCAGACGGACGAGAAGGCATCAATATGCTCACCCTTGCCAACGCCGCTTATCTGTCGGCATGGGAGGGACGCAGGGTAAATCTGCCCCTGTCCGAGGAGGATCGACAGAGATTCAATGCTCTGTTGGAGGAGCGCAAGGAACAATCGGCTCCCCTTTCCCAAAACGAATCCACCCACACCCCCGACGGCAAGATCAGCTCCCGTTGGAAAATCAAGTGGGATTGATCAACCAAACACGGCACCCTTTTCGGGTGCCGTGTTTTCTTATACCTTCTTCACAATCGGTTCAATGACCGCTTCCAAAGAGGCGAGATAGTCATCCAGAGAGCTCTGCCATGCAGTTTTCAGCCGATCCTCACCGGTGAACAGCCATGCCGCATAGCACGCCGCCACCGATACCAGACCATCAGGCAGAGGAAATTCATCTTCGGAGCAAAAGGGAAATTTGAGCGTAGGCAGATCTTCTCCCGACAAAAGGCCCTTGCCATAGAGTACCCGCACCGCCATTTCCAACAGCAAACGCAGACGCTCCACCACCGCAGGATCATTCACCGATACCTTCACGGGAGTGGCCGCCGCCACTGCCACCCCTTCTCCCTCCATCCCCGAGGAAGGATTCCTCGAGGATGTTTCTTCAGAAGGAGTCAGCAGAGCCATCGCCATACGAAGCACGTGGGCGTTCTTCATATAAGCCCCCTGCCCTTACGCAACGGTGAGATTCAGCGCCACCAGCTCATCGGGATATACCACCTCTGCGCCGTAGAGATGCAGACCCTTCACCGCATCGGCGAAACGCTTTTCGGGACGGAATGCCTCTACGCTCTTCAGATGCTCTGCAAAGGCAATCGCACGCTTGGTACGCGCCATGCAGTGCCATACATTGCCCTCAGTAGCAATGTTGTTGGACACGTAAACATCAAAGCCTACGAAGGAGCCCAGATAACCGTTGGTCAGCGCCTCGGTGTTGTCGGTTGCGCTGAGGATCTTCGCCTTGAGAATCAGCGCGGCGATGGCAGGAGACACCTCCAATACCACGGGAGTATTGCTGTTTACATTCTTCTGCATCAGACGCTGTCTGGTTTCGATGAGCACGTCCACAATGGTATCGGCAGTGACGCTCTTCTCGATCACATTGCCCTCTGCTGCCTTGGTGTACAGAGAATAGATGTACTTGTCCGCTTCATCGGCCAGAGCGCAAGCCGCCTCACGCATCGCCTTCTTCATGAGATCGGGCTTGGACTGAACGCGGTCTGCATCGTCGATCTGGAAGCAGAACGCCTTCGCACGGTCAACGGTCAAAGTGACTGCATCGCCGTCCACCAGATTCTCTGCGCTCATGTCACCTTCGTAGTCGAACACAGAGATGGGGCCGATGGATGCAATGGTGACGGAGTCACCGGGATTGCGGATCTCGCCCTCATATTCACGGTTGCAGCTCATAACTGCCACGTACTCTCTGTCCAGGGATTTCAGGAGTGTTTCACTCCAGATTGCGGGAATAAAATTCTTGGTTGCCATATAAATTTCCTCCTATTAATATATAGTGTTTTAATAAAGTTTTTCGATGCCTCTCTTGAGGCTGTCCATGAGTACCCCGTATCGTTTCTTCACCTGTTTGGGACTCATGTTTTTCATTTCCTCAACGGAATAGATCCGCTGACCGCATCCGCCGCGGGGACATCCGGGGGTGCGCTCCATAGCAAGGGCGTATGCCGCACGGGCGATTTCTTTTTCCCTCGCCCGTTTTTCCTGCACAGCGCTCTCCGCATCATTCTCGGTCATGCATATCCCCTCCATTTCCGATTTCATTTCTCACTCGCTCCAGAATACCTTCCTTATTGGTCAGGATTCCGTCGGGCAGACGCTCTAGATATTCTGCGAAGGTGATATGTCCATCCTTCAGCAAGTTCTGCAGGGTGGTGATGAGCATGGACTGGGAGAATCGCTTGCTGGCACCGCTGTCCACGAATGCATTCACCGAATCCACCGGCAGCTCGGACAGCACCAGTGTGACACTGTGATCGTCCACAGCATAACTGCGAGTGTCGGGGAAGAATTCCCGATACATCTCCAGCCAGATCATGGCAAGCTCCTCCAGACAGCCCTGCAAGTTGGCACGCACCTGATCCAAAGGCACTTCCGCCGCCTCACGCAGAGCAATGATCGCCGAGGTGTTGGTAGGATCGGCTTCGCCCAGTACGATGTCGGTAGCGCCGGTGAGCTCCTTGGTGTTGTCGATCACCGAATCAATGAGCTGACGGTAGCCGTCCTGCATCTCGCCCACGCCCAGGGTGGTGGCAACACTTCTCACATCGCCTCCCGACAGCACGCCGATGGCTTCGCCCACCTCGTTGGTCCACTGGGGGATCAATCGCTTATCGTAAATCACCTTGGAGAATGCGGTATCCGCCATGTGCTTCATGAGCATGGCATAGGCCTTGTTCACATACTTCTGATTCTGAATCAGCTCAGACAAGGGCGAGGAGCCGTGGAAGCTGTTCTTCACGCTGTCCCAATGGAAGAGTGCCACAGGATAGCGGCGCATCCCCGTCTGCACGCGGCGGATGACCAGCTCACGGGTGCACTTTTCCCAGTAGACCAATCCCTCCTCGTTGCGGGCAAAGCGGATGAGATAGGTTGCTTTGTCCCCCAACTCGATGTCGGCATAGTCGCCTGCCTCGGTGTCAGAGTCACGGTCTGCCTTGATCTTGCCTGCCGCCTCGGGGGAGTGTCC
>JAZRIH010000243.1:0-7618 GCA_045645175.1 Eubacteriales bacterium
CATGACCTGCTCTTGATAAATGATACATCCGCAGGTATCTTCCAAAATTTCTTTCAGTTGCGGAAGTTTATAGGCAATCTTCTGAGGTTCAGCCCTATTATTCAAATATGTTCCAATAGAATCCATGGGACCGGGACGATAGAGTGCAATGACCACCATCACGTCCTCCAGCGATCTTGGACGCATATTGGCAAGAAGCCGCTTGATTCCCGCTGATTCCAGCTGGAACACGCCCTCGGTTCTTCCGTCGGAAAGGAGCTTAAAGGTCGCTTCATCGTCCATGGGGATAGTATCCAGGCTGAAATTCGGCGTGTGTTTTTGCACTGCCCGCTCTGCATCCGAGAGGATCGTCAGATAGCGAATGGCAAGGAAATCGAATTTCAAAAGTCCCAATGCCGCAACGGTATCCATATCAAATTGGGTGATAGGCGTATCGCCGCTGGTAGCAAGGGGAAGATAGTGATGAAGGGGTTCCTTGGTGATCACCACACCTGCCGCATGGATCGAAGAGTGACGAGGCATTCCCTCCAATTTCAAGGCGTAATCGATCAGCTGACGGTCCTCATAGGTACCATCATAGATTTCTTTCAGTTGACCGCCTTCGTCCAGCAGATCCTTCAAGGTTGTGCCAGGCTTTTGAGGAATCAGCTTGGCGATGCGATCCACCTCGGCATAGTTGCGGTCCAGCGCACGTCCTACATCGCGAATCGCCGCTCTTGCCGCCATGGTACCGAAGGTGATGATTTGCGACACATGATCGGCGCCGTATTTTTCGGACACATACCGAATAACCTCGTCACGGCGGTTGTAACAGAAATCGGTATCGAAATCGGGCATACTGATTCGCTCGGGATTGGGAAAACGCTCGAAGAGCAGATCGTGGCGGATGGAATCCACATCGGTGATTCCGATGAGATATGCTACCAGACTCGCCGCACCCGATCCTCTGCCGGGGCCAACGGGGATTTTATGCGATTTTGCCCAGTTGATAAAATCCCACACGATGAGGTAATAATCATCGTAGCCCATTTTGGAGATGATCAAGAGTTCATACAGGATACGGGAGGTATATACATCCTTGGGATGCTTTTCATCAAAGACGATCTGCCCTGCATTGATGCGGCGCTCAAATCCCTCGTATGCCAGTTTCTTCAGATATGCCTTGGAGGTCATTCCATCGGGCGCACGGTAAACGGGGAGTTCGGTTTTGTCCATGACAAACTCGAATTGGCACCGCTGGGCAATGGCAACGGTATTGGCGATGGCATCGGGAGAACTCGGGAACAGAGCCGCCATTTCATCGGCGGATTTCATGTAGTATTCGTCGGTTTCAAAGCCGATGGGGCGTCCCTCGGTGATCACGTTGCCCGTCTGGATGCAGAGGAGCACCGCTTGGGCGTCGGCATCTTCTTTGGTGAGATAATGGACATCGTTGGTGGCAACCAGCGGAATTCCCGTTTGACGAGACAGTGTGAGCAGACCTCGGTTGACCTTCTTTTGCTCATCGATGCCGTGATCCTGCAGTTCTAAATAGAAATTGCCCTTGCCGAAGATGTTTTCCAGTTCAACGGCAAAGCGGCGCGCTTCTGCCATATCATCTTCTAAGATCGCTTCCTGCACGTGTCCTGCAAGACAACCCGACAGACAGATCAGACCCTCATGATGGGCACGAAGGAGCGCCATATCCACACGGGGCTTATTATAGAAGCCATCGGTAAAGGATTTGGACACCATATAGATGAGATTACGGTAGCCGATCTCATTTTCGCACAGGAGAACTAAGTGCGTATTGAAAAAACGAGAGGTTTTGGTGCGATCGGTTCGGCTTTCGGGAGCAAGATAGACCTCGCAACCGATGATCGGGCGCACGCCCTCTGCCTTGCACGCCTGATAAAAGGCAACTGCACCGTACATGACGCCGTGATCGGTCAGTGCAACCGCAGTTTGCCCTAAGGCTTTGGCTCGCTTGGGAATCTCTTTGATTCTACAAGCACCATCCAGAAGGCTATATTCACTATGCAAATGCAAATGTACAAATTCTGCCATATCTGCTCCATTTACGAAAGATTGGAGAAAATCTTTCTTTATGATTCACCTACGCCCCGCAATGAATGCGGGGCGTAGAAAGGATAAACAAGTGTAATGATTATTCGGGTTCCTCTGCTGCTGCAACTAATTTTTGCAGACGGTGAGATACGCCCGATTTGGTAATAGGCGGTTCATGAAGTCCCGCCAGCTCGATCAGCGACACCTCGGGATATTCCAACCGAAGCTCCGCGGTGATCTGAAGATTTTTATGAAGCGTAGACAATTTTCCGCTTTCTTTGAGTTGCTTGATCGCGCGGATCTGCGCAGCTGCCGCACCCGTAGACTTGAAAATGTTGGCGGTATCGCAATTGGCACGCCGATTCTCGTTATTGCGGATATCTCTCATGATCTTGGTGTTCATGATCTGCAACGCCACCTGCGGGGCACCAATGTAGGTAAAGAGATCCTCGATGATCTCACTTTCTTTTATGTAGATCGCACGCACACCACGGCGGGATGTAATCTTTGCGGGAAATCCCAATTGGGTGAGCATGGTACAGAATTGCTCGCAACGCACTTCATCTGAAATGGAAAATTCCACATGATAGGCATTCTCAGGGGCAACGATCGTTCCCACAGACAAGAAAACCCCTCGAATAAATGCAGGATAGCAATTTTCACACACCCGAAGTACAGAAATGTCTGCTGTTGCTGCGGCATACTCCTCTAATAACGATAGCGGGAAGCATTCCTCGCCACCCAGCAGATTCCAGATCTCCTGAGGCTCTCCCCGTCTGCTCTTACGGCTAATCTGTTCCCAGATCACTTCAGCTTTGCAAACAGATTTTGCCATAGCGGTAAAGAGGCTCATGGATTTTTCAAGATCCACGGACAACTGTACTTTACTCTCCGCAAATTCGGATGCAGGATATAGCATTCCGAATAACAATGCTTTTCTGCAGCAACGGGATTTCACCTGTACTGCACTCAATATAGTTTTGGTTTCAACAGTATACGATATGCTCATGTCAATTACTTTCTGATTTGCCCTTGCAATCCCGATGGATAATTCGCACAGCACGTCCGCCCGACAATGCGGGATGCCTGCACAGATGAGCGGCAAGAGCTTCGGTGATGGCAACCGAGCGGTGCTGTCCGCCCGTACAGCCGATTCCGATGGTCAAACGGCTTTTGCCCTCCTGCATATATCGCGGAACCAGAAAATCCATGAGTCCGCACAGTTTTTCGGTAAACTCTATGGTATCGGGATTATTCAGCACAAACTCACGCACGGGGGCATCCAAGCCGGTCAGATTTTTCAGATGAGGGATGTAAAAGGGATTTTCAAAGCACCGTACGTCAAACTGCAGATCAAGCTCTGCAGGAATGCCGTGCTTGAATCCAAAGGACATACAGGTAATCTGCAAGCTATCCTCACGGGAAAGCTGCAAGAAATCCTCAATCTGCTCCCTTGCCTCGATGGGACGCAGTCCGGTAGTATCCAGCACCAGATCAGCACTCTCCCGAAGATCTGCCAAAAGTTGACGCTCGCTGGCGATCGCCTCTACCAAAGGCAGATTGCGGGTAAGCAAATAGGGATGCACGTGCCTGCTCTCCTGATAGCGTGCAATAATGATCTCATCGGCGGCATCCAGAAAAATGACTCTGCATCCGCAATCGGGGGTGTCCTTCAACTGACGGATAAGCTCCATCAAACCAGAGAAATCATCTTCGCCCCGAATATCCAATGTAAAAGAAATCTTGTCGTAACGGGAAGATTCCCTATAATAGTGGATACAACTTTGCAAAAGCACAAAGGGGATATTATCCACGCACAGATAACCGAGATCCTCCAAAATATGATTGGCTGTTCCCTTGCCTGCGCCGGACATTCCCGTCACGATCAAGAATTCCATAGTTTAACGTCCTTTCGTCGGGAAACTCCCGACCATTATCCTTCCGCTTCGATGATGCGAACCTCACACTCGATCTCTACACCGGTCTTTTCCAAAATAGTCTTTTGAATGGTGGAAATCAGATTTTTCACATCTTCGGCGGTAGCGTTATCGCGGTTGATAACAAATCCCGCGTGTTTTTCGGAAACCTGCGCACCGCCTACGGAAAAGCCCTTCAGTCCTGCTTCATCAATCAGACGTGCGGTGAAATGTCCGGGGGCTCTCTTAAAGGTAGAACCTGCGCTGGGATATTCCAAAGGCTGTTTATCACGGCGGCGGGACATGAGATCGGTCATTTTTGCCTTAATCTCATCGGGAGCGCCGGGTTGCAGTTCAAATTTGCCTGCCAGAATCACGGCATCCTCGGCGGATTGGAATGCGGAAGTACGATAACCGAATCCTTGCTTCTCACCCGCTACTTCAAACACCTGACCCATCAGGGACCCATTGCGAGTATATACGGTGGTTTCTTTGCAGACCTGCGCTACTTCGCCGTCATAGGCACCTGCATTCATATAGATGGCACCGCCAACACTGCCGGGAATACCATAGGCAAATTCCAGACCGGTGAGTCCTTCCTTCAGTGCACGGACAGCCAGACCGGTAAAGGAAACACCTGCATCTGCCCACAGAATATTGCCGACGCGTTTAATGCTATTCATTTTGGTAGTAAAGACAACAACACCCCGATAGCCTTCATCGGCAAACAGGACATTGGAGCCATTACCGAATACATTAAATCGAACATGAAGATCATTGAGCTTTACCAGCAATTCCACCAGTACTTCACTAGTATAGGGAAATACGGCAATATCGGCAGGACCGCCAATACGGAAGGTAGAATAGGGCGCAAGAGGACAGTCTGTACTGTAATCCAGTTTTCCTGCTTCCTGCAATTGATCCAAGAAATGCAACAGATCTTTGTAATCTGTTCTGTTCATATGAGCCTCCTGACTGTTTTGTGGAAATGACCCACGGTGGATTTGGTTATTGTTTATTTTGCAAGAGTAAATCTGTGGAAGACCTTCTTACCCTTGCGGACGATCACATCTTTTTCGTCAAACAGAGTTGCGTCTACCATAAATTCGGGAGCGGGTACCTTTTCGTCGCAGAGGACTACACCGCCCTGTACAACCAGTCTGCGCGCCTCGCTCTTGGAAGCTGCCAGACCGCCCGCTACCATCAGATCCAGGATACCGATCTTGCCGTCACGGAACTTGTCGGCAGTCAGCTGGGTAGTGGGCATATCGTCGCTGATACCGCCCTGTGCAAATACCTTGCGTGCGGTTTCCAATGCCTTGTTAGCCTCTTCTTCACCGTGTACCAGTTTGGTCAGCTCGTAAGCGAGAACTTCTTTTGCCTTGTTCAGCTGTTCGCCCTGCCATGCGTCCATTTCATCGATCTGCTCCAGGGGCAGGAAGGTGAGCATACGGATGCACTTCATTACATCGCCGTCGCCTACATTACGCCAGTACTGGAAGAAATCGTAAGGAGAAGTCTTGTTGGGATCCAGCCATACTGCACCGGATGCAGTCTTACCCATCTTCTTGCCTTCGGAGTTAAGGAGCAGAGTGATGGTCATCGCATGAGCATCCTTGCCCAGCTTACGACGGATCAGCTCGGTACCGCCCAGCATATTGGACCACTGGTCGTTACCGCCGAACTGCATATTACAGCCATACTTGTTGTAGAGGTAGTAGAAGTCGTAGGACTGCATGATCATGTAGTTGAATTCAAGGAAGGACAGACCCTTTTCCATTCTTTGCTTGTAGCACTCGGCACGAAGCATATTGTTTACGGAGAAGCAAGCGCCCACTTCACGAAGAACCTCAACATAGTTCAGGTCCATGAGCCAGTCCGCATTGTTTACCATCATTGCCTTATCTTCGCCGAACTCGATAAAACGCTCCATCTGCTTTTTGAAGCAGTCGCAGTTGTGCTGGATGGTCTCACGGGTCATCATGGAACGCATATCGGTTCTGCCGGAAGGGTCACCGATCATTGCGGTACCGCCGCCGATGAGGGCGATGGGACGGTTACCTGCCTGCTGCAGTCTCTTCATCAGGCAGAGTGCCATGAAGTGACCTACATGGAGGGAGTCAGCGGTGGGGTCGAAGCCGATATAGAAGGTTGCCTTACCTTCGTTGATCATAGTTCTGATTTCATCTTCATTGGTTACCTGTGCGATCAGACCGCGGGCAACCAGTTCTTCATACAGTTTCATTATTGTATCTCCTATTTTTTATATGTAATCCATTATATATTATTCTTCGACTGGGCAATATCCAACATTTCGATTGCGGAGTCGATGATTTTTTGCGATTTGTCCATACCGCCCATAATACGAGCAAGCTCTTCGATCCGCTCGGCTTGGGACAGAGGATAAACGGTAGTTTCTGCACGTCCGTCTACTTCCTGTTTGCGAATCTTATAGTGACCGTGTCCGTTGGCGGCAACCTGTGCGCTGTGGGTAATGCAGAAGACCTGCGGTCCGTCCACAGCCAGCTGGCGAAGCTTGATACCGATCTTCTGTGAGGTTTTGCCCGACACACCGGTATCGATTTCGTCAAAGATTACTGTAGGCATTCCGTCTGCGGCGGTCAGTACGCATTTGATGGCAAGCATAATACGGGAAAGCTCACCGCCGGATGCGATCTTGGTCAGAGGCTTCAACGGCTCTCCGGGGTTGGTGGAGATCATAAACTCCACGTCGTCGCCTCCCTTGGGTGTAAGCTCGGGCTTGCCGTCTGCCGAGAGTTTTTTGGATACTCTTGCGCAGAAGGCTACCTTGCCCATATCCAGATAGGCAAGCTCGCCGCAAATGCGCTCCGAAAGCTCCGCTGATGCACTCTTGCGCATTTCGGTCAGCTGTTCGGCAAGGGAGGTGGCTTCCTCACGGTAGGCATTATACTGCCGATCGTATTCCCTCTCCCGTTCATCGGAAAGCAGGATCTGATCCAGTTCTTCCTTGGCTTTGCGGTAGAACTCCAAAATCTCTTTTTCGTCCGATCCGTATTTGCGCTTGAGTTTGCGCAACACATCGATCCGCTGAGCGATCTCTTCAAGCCGTGCCTCACCCGATCCTCCCGAGGGGAGTAGTGCGAGAGATGCCTCCGCAATTCGCTCAAGCTCATACTGCATCTCCGAGAGACGATCAATAAAAGCGGGGGCTTCGGGCATCAAATCGCTGATGTTTTCCAAAGAGGTGCGGGCAATCTCCAGGAGTTTGTCTGCCGACATTCCCTTCTCGTTTTTATAGAGGGCGCGGTAGACGGTCATTACCTGCTTCTGAAGCTGCTTGGCGTTTTGCAGAATTTTCTTTTCGGCAAGGAGTGCTTCTTCTTCCCCTTCCTCCACCTCGGCATTCTCGATATCCTCGATCTGATAACGAAGCATATCCAGACGCTGGGCTTTGAGGCGTTCATCCATTCGGCATTGATCGCGGAGCTTCATTGCCTCGCACATCTTGCGGTAAACGCTCTGATATGCAGACAAAAGCTCGCTATCCTTGGCATAGCGGTCAAGAAAATCAATATGCCCAGATGCGGTCATCAAACCTTGGTTATCATGCTGACCGTGGATGGACACCAGGCGCTCTCCTGCTTGCCGTTGCAGGGACAGGGGAACTACTCTGC
>JAZRIH010000244.1:0-7515 GCA_045645175.1 Eubacteriales bacterium
GGAGTCGGTGAGCATACCCAAATTATTTCCAAGGCTGGCATATTCGGAGATGATCTTTAAATTACGGCGAATGCCCTCTACCGAATCGTTGAACCACCATGCCGCACCCATTCGAACCTTTCTGAATGCGCCCGTAATGCAAGCCACGGAAGCCAGATTAGAATCGTTCAAGGTATACAGGATCGTGTTGGGACGCTCCTCGTCACTGATCTGTCTGAAAAAGCCCAGTAGATTCTGCACCGAAGGCGTTTCGCTGATCACGTCAAAGCCGCTGTCTGCACCGCACAGCGCGAACATTTTGGGGTTGACATTTCTGGTTACCGCAAAGTGATATTGCGCAGAAATATTTCGCTTGGCATATTCCTTGGCAAGCCATACGAGAAGATAACCGCGCAGACAATCTTTTTCCTCGGGGGAGAGAGTTGCTCGCTGTTCAAAGAGGGCATATGCTTTTTCGTAGGTAACATAGCGTTCGGGGAATCTGTCCATGCCGTGGTCTGCCATACGACAGCCCTTCTCTGCAAAGAAATCAAGTCTTGCGGACAGAGCAGCGAGAAGGTCGTCCAGTGTGTCGATCTTCTGCTTGGCTACCTCACCAAGCTTCCCGATATAGTTTTCTTCAAATCCGAACAGCTTGTCGGGGCGGAAGGTGGGCGATACATCAACTTCACCGTATCGTCCATGATAGGCAAGATCATCCACGGGATCGTCTGTGGTAGCGATAAACTCAACTTTGAATCGAGCAATCAGATCTTGCACCTTCATGCCGCGGAGTTGGTTATTTGCTTGTTGATATATTTCCTCAGCGCTGTCCTTGTTCAAGGGTAGATCAATGCCGAAGATCTGCTTCAGTTCCAGATGGGTCCAATAATACAGAGGATTGCCGATAAGATTGGGGAGAATCTCCGCATATTTCAGAAACTTCTCATGGTAATCGGCATCTCCCGTAATGTAATATTCCTCCACTCCGCACATCCGCATGGCACGCCACTTGTAGTGGTCGCCCGAGAGCCACAGTTCGCCAATGTCGGCAAGCGGTTCGTTGGAGGCGATCTTTTTCTGATCCAGATGACAATGGTAGTCGATGATGGGGAGATTCTTTACCTTTTCGTAAAGGTACTTGCCCGTTTGATTATACAGTAAAAGATTTTCGTCAAAAAACATACTTACACTCCCGAATAAGCGGCAAATCCGCAGTCGATGGGAAGAACTACACCCGTAATAGCTGATGCGGCGCGATCATCGCAAAGGAAGAGGGTAGCACCCAACAGTTCGGATGCGTCCACATAGCGTCCCATGGGTGTGCCGTTCAGAATCTTTGCACTTCTAGCGGTGGGAGTGCCGTCTTCGTTGAAGAGCAACTTGTAATTCTGTGCCGAAACAAGGAATCCGGGTGCGATGGCATTGCAACGGATGCCCGTACCTGCAAAGTGGGTGGCAAGCCATTGAGTGAAGTTGGAAATACCAGCTTTAGCCGCAGAATAGGCGGGAATCTTGGTGAGAGGTGTGTATGCATTCATGGAGGAGATGTTCAGAACACTGCCTGCCTTCTTGTTCACCATATCTTTGGCAAATACCTGAGTGGGCAGAAGGGTTCCTTGGAAATTCAGCTTAAATACGAAATCCACGCCATCGGCTTGGAGATCAAAGAAGGATTTACCACCTTCCTTGGCCTCGTGTTGATATTCATTATCGGTAGTGGCTCTGGGATTGTTACCGCCTGCACCATTGACCAGAATGTCGCAAGCGCCCAGATCGGTAAGCACCGCCTGATGGACTTCTTCCAGCATAGCAGGATCCAGTACATTAGCTTTGTAACCCTTGCAGACAAATCCCTCTGCGGTCAGTTCATCGGCAAGCTTCGTTACCGCATCTTCATTCAGGTCAAGAGCGGCAACCTTTGCGCCCGACTGGGCAAAAGCTCTCGCCATGGCACCGCAGATCAGACCGCCTGCGCCGGTAATCACAACTACCTTGCCGGTATAATCAATATTTAAAGGAAGAGCAATCATTTTCATTCTCCTTATTTATCAAATTTTTCAAGGCTGTCCCATACGCCCAGCATATACATGATGCCCATGGCACGATCGTAGAGTCCGTAACCGGGACGTACATTTCCGGGACCTTCGCTCCACAGATGTCTGCCGTGGTCGGGACGGATATATCCTTCATAACCGCAATCGTGGTCGGCTTACAGAATCTCCAGAATACCCGTGTCGCCGTCGCAGTCACGGTGGCTCGCCTCGGAGAAGTCGCCGTTGGGGAAGTGCTTTACGTTTCTGATGTGAGCAAATGCGATGCGGTCGCAATGCTTGCGTACGATCTCTGCAACGTTGTTGTTGGGATCGGCGTTCAGACTGCCTGAGCAAAGGGTGAGGCAGTTGTAGGGATCATCCACCATCTTCAGGAATCGGTCAATGTTTGCTTCATTGATCAAAAGACGGGGCAGACCGAAGATGTCCCACGGTGGATCATCCATGTGGATTGCCATTTTGATGTCGCACTCACGGCAGGTAGGCAGAATTGCTTCCAGGAAATACTTGAGATTCGCCCAAAGCTTCTCATGATCGATGCCCTCGTATGCCTTAAACAGCTCATCCAGCTTTGCCATGCGCTCAGGTTCCCAACCGGGGAAGGACATATTATACTTTTCGGTAAAATCCAGGATATACTTCGCCATGGCGTTGTAATCGTCCTGAATCATGCCTTTTTCATAGAACAGGGCGGTGGATCCATCGCCAACGGGATGGAAGAGATTGGATCTGGTCCAGTCAAAAATGGGCATGAAATTGTAGCAGATTACCTTGACGCCGAACTTGGAAAGATTTCGGATGGTAGTCTTATAATTTTCGATGTAGAGATCGCGGGCGGGCAGACCGATCTTGATGTCATCGTGTACGTTTACCGACTCGACAACATCCATGTTGTAGCCGTACTCGTCCAGCTGCCGCTTGACCTCGGCAATCTCCTCGACCTCCCATACCTCGCCGGGCATTTTGTGATGAAGCGCCCAAACGATGCCGTCAACGCCGGGAATCTGTTTAATATCGGACAGCTTGATACGGTCGTTTCCTTCGCCATACCAGCGGAATGTCATTTTCATGGGCATAGTAGTTCTCCTTTTTATAGATTAATTTATCATTCAAAACCGTCAAAATGTAAATATAACTGATAATATTCTAACTCATTTTAGATGAAATGTCAATACGTTTGTGCCAAAGTTTTCGGATTCTACGATTCGGGGATTGAAAAAAGCAAAATCTTATGATATAATGCAAATTAAGTTTTACATAGAAGTTTTCAACCATATAGCCCATTACGAAAGGAAGACTTATAAATATGTTTGATTTTACAGGCAAAGTCGCTGTCATTACCGGCGGCGCAAGAGGAATTGGAAAGTGTATCCGAGAGAAATTTGAAGCGGCAGGCGCAACCGTCTGCGTCATTGACCTGCTGGAGAATGATTATTTCACAGGCGATCTTGCCGACAAAGCAACCCTTGAACGCTTTGCAGAGAAAGTCATCGCAGATCATGGCAGAGTAGACTATCTCATCAACAATGCCGCACCCAAAATGTGCGGAATCCAAAACGGCAGTTATGAGGATTTTGAATATGCCCTGAAAGTAGGTGTCACCGCTCCCTTTTATCTTGCCAAACTGTTTGCCTCTTACTTTGCAGAGGGCGCAAGCATTGTCAACATCTCCTCCTCCCGCGATCGAATGAGCCAGCCGCAGACCGAAAGTTATACTGCGGCAAAAGGTGGTATTTCCGCCCTGACCCATGCCCTTGCCGTCAGCCTTTCGGGAAAAGTACGCGTGAATTCTATCTCTCCCGGATGGATTGATAATAACTATACCGTATACGAGGGGGCAGATGCCATCCAACAACCCTCGGGCAGAGTGGGCAATCCTCCCGATATTGCCAATATGGTGCTCTATCTTTGCTCTGATATGGCGGGCTTTATTAACGGCGAAAATATCTGCATCGACGGCGGTATGACCCGCTTGATGATCTATCACGGCGACCACGGCTGGAGCTTGAATACCAATGAAAATTGAAAATAATATCTTAAAGCATTATCTGCAAAACGTGTACTTCATCACGGGTACTGCCTACGCAGGCAAATCAACCACTGTGAAGATGCTTGCCGATCGCTACGATATGATCTTCTGCGGCGAAAACTATCACATGGAAGTATCCGAGCTCGTGGCAACGCCCGAAACCCATCCCGATCTCTGCTATAATAAACTGCTTACCGATTGGCGAGAGTTTGTGACCCGTTCTCCTGAGGAATATGAGCGTTGGATCTATAGCGTGGGGCGTGAGGCGGCAGAGTTTGAGGTGGCATATTTGCTCACCCTCCCGAAAAATCGAAAGGTTATCGTAGATACCAATATTCCGCTGGATGTTCTCAAAGAAATCTCCGACTACAACCACGTCGCAGTCATGCTGTCTCCTCAGTCTATGAGCGTGGAGCGATTCTTTGACCGAAGCGATCCCGAAAAGCAGTTTTTGCTGAAAGTAATCGACAGCTGTGACGATCCTGAGGCTGTGATGGAAAATTATCGCCGCGGGCTTGCACTCATCAATAGCCAAGAGCATTACGACGAATACGCAAACAGCGGTTTTTTCTCGGTGGTGCGTGAAAATAACGGCATCGATACAAGAGAAGCGGTCTGCGATACCATCGCCAAGCATTTTGGATTACTGTAATTTGAGTACCAGTTGAAAAAGCACACATTGGAAATCTTTAAATTTCCAATGTGTGCTTTTTTTGTTAGTGCAGCAAGTGCTTATCGAACAACAGAAGAGTTGCGATAAATGTAGAATTCTTCCTGACTGGGTTGCCAAGCTTTTTCTTTGGGAGGGAAGGTTGTATCAAAGGCTTCTACCGCATCGACATCGTCACAGCAATCAGCGGCGGTAGAGGCGATGTACATCCACTTCTTTCCATCCAGCGCACCGGGCACAAGCTCGCAGACAAGCAGTGCGGTGGGGAAGTTACCGTCAATTACAAAAGAAACATTCTTCTTTTTGCAGCTCACAAATCCGCGGCTGACATAGTTACCGGGATTGCCAAAATTGATATTCACATCGTAGCCCATTTCTCGTGCCACTGCAAAGGAATGCTCGATGAGGAGTTTGCCCAACTTTTGTCTTTGATAGGCGGGAGCAACGCAAAGAGGACCAAAGGAGAGGATTTCTTTTCTTTCTCCATTCTCGTCTTCCAGCCAAGCCTTGGTGTACATAATATTGCCGATGATTTCGCCGTCCTTTTCCAGTACGAAGGCGAGCTCGGGAATGAAATCGGGGTGAGAGCGCATCATGTGGACATAGTAATGCTCATCTGCGCCGGGCTTGTAAACATTCCAGAATGCTTCTCGGGTGAGATTTTCAACGGCAGGGTAATCTTTTTCAGTTTCTAAACGAATGGTGATATTATTATTCATGTTATATCCTTTCATCAAGTATTATCATTTGGGTTACAAGGAAGCACAAAGTTTATAAAGACAGTATACCACAAATTAATCAATATTTCAAGTATGACTCAACTATATCATTTTGCGGAAGACGAATGATATTTTTCGCTACTTTACAAACCAATGAATATATGCTATACTATTTGCAAATCTAACCATTCGGAGCATTTATGACCGAGCAACAATTTTCCAAATCTTATCTCTCCACATTCACCCCTCAGCAACTCGCCGCTGTAAAAGCGGTGGAGGGAGCAACCCTTCTCCTTGCCGTACCGGGAAGCGGAAAAACGACGGTGCTGATTCACCGTCTGGGTTATATGGTGAATGTTTGTAATATTGATCCTGCCTCTATTCTTACCGTAACCTATACCGTTGCCGCCACTGAGGAAATGAAGGGGCGCTTTGCCGCAAAATTCGGGCGCGAATATGTTGATCGCATGGAGTTTCGCACCATTAATGGAATCTGTCAAATCATTATCCACTATTACTGCACTCTATATGGCAGAAAGGCCCCCGATTTGATTCAGGACAGCGAGCAGGCAAAACTGGTGGGTGGATTGTATCAACAGATCGTGGGCGAATATCCTACTGTCAGCGATATCAAGAATGTACAAACGCAGATTACCTATATCAAAAATATGCGGCTGTCAGATGAGGAAATCGAGAACTATAAGTGTGATGTTCCGAAGATTGCAGAGCTGTTTCGTGCCTATCGAACAGAAATGAAGCAACGCAATCTGATGGATTATGACGATCAGCTTGGATATGCCTTGACTTTTTTAGAAAAATGCCCACCTGTGCTGGCTCACTTCCAAGAGAAGTTTCGCTATTTCTGCGTGGACGAGTCACAGGATACCTCCAAAATCCAGCATGATATCATCAAACTGTTGGCATCCAAATACGGTAATCTGTTTATGGTGGGAGATGAAGACCAAAGCATCTACGGATTTCGTGCCGCCTATCCCGAGGCATTGATGCGCTTTGAGCAAGATTATCCCAGTGGCAAAGTACTTTTGATGGAACAGAATTTCCGTTCTACCCAAGAAATCGTAGCAATTGCTAATGCGTTTGTGAAGGAGAATCGATTCCGTCGGGAGAAAGTGATCATGCCTACCTGCGAAAGCGGACTTGCGGTACAGAAGATCTATGCTATGAACCGCACCGCTCAGTATCGGTATCTCTTTTCTCATGCCGAAAACTGTGATGGGGAAACCGCTTTTTTGTATCGCAATAACGATAGCGCAATTCCTCTCATCGATCATTTTGAGCGCAATGGAATTGCCTACAATTGCAAAAAGCCTGAAGAAGGATTCTTCTCCAACCGAGTAATAAGTGACATTACCGACATCATTCACTTTGCGCATGCGCCCACCAATGCCGAGCTGTTTATGCGCATCTATTATCGATTTGATCTGCGAATCCCCAAAAATGTAGCAGAAACAGCTTGTGTTGTTGGAAAAAGAAATAATAAGCCATTGTTTACGGTATTGGCGTCTCTGTCCGATCTTCCTGTCTATGTCAAAGACGGCGTGCTGGAATTGGCAGAAATGTTGGAATTGCTCCCCCAAGACAACGCGGTAGAAGCAATTGACCGTATTTGGAACCGTATGGGATACGGACGCTATGCAACCAATAATCGATTGGACGTAGGTAAATACGATATTCTTCGTCTGCTTGCGGTCAATGAGCCGTCTGCTATGGAACTTCTGCGCCGATTGGGTGAACTGAGAGAAATTATCCGAACTCATCAAAATAGCCATGAAAATTTCCTGACACTCTCCACCATCCATTCCTCCAAGGGACTGGAGTATGAGCGTGTCTATCTCACCGATGTGTTTGACGGTATCCTTCCATCTATCGAGAAAGCAGATGCGAAAAGCGATGAGGAGATCAAGCTGTATGAGGAAGAGCGGAGACTCTATTATGTTGCGATGACTCGCGCCAAAAAGGAGCTCAATCTCTTTGCTTGCAGAGAGGAGGCATCTTCATTCACCGCAGAGGTGATGGAAAAACTGCCTCGTGAGGTTGTGGATG
>JAZRIH010000245.1:0-8201 GCA_045645175.1 Eubacteriales bacterium
TGCCGCCGAGGTCGATGCCGATGTAGTACATAGTGTAGACCATACCTTTCTCGAATAATACTATCATAATTATAAAGAAAACACAGTCATTTGTCAAGGAAATAAAGGGCTGTTGACAAATAAAGGGTAAATGAATAAAATAATCTGAAAAAATTCAAAAAATACCGAAAAAATTTCAAAAAACATATTGCAAAAAGAAAACCGTTGTGATAGAATAGACGAGGTCGCAACAGCGGCCGAATAGGGGTGTAGTTCAGTTGGTAGAACGGCAGTCTCCAAAACTGCATGTCCAGAGTTCGAGTCTTTGCGCCCCTGCCAAGAAAAAGCCATTTGCGAAAGCAAATGGCTTTTTTCTATGAAATTTGCCCACATTCGGCAACGCCGAATATTTCACTTGAAAAACCAAAAAATTTGTGGTACAATGAAGCAAAGAAATGGAGTTCATCGCCTCCATCAACACGGCGAAGGAGAATGTTTGAATGATGTGGGACTTTATTTTTATAATAGGCACAAGCGGAATCGGCAAATCAACGTTAGCCAATGCTTTGTTAGGTGAGTATAAAACGCTTATTATTGAGCAAAATATGGTTCCCGAGTTTTTGTCAAGAGATGGCGTTGAGGAGATGACGGGCGAGCTTGAGGAGATGACTTGTTGGGAAAATACAAAAGCAATGGCATTTTGTTTTCATAAATTGGGATATAAAAACATCATCATTTCCGATTTAGATGATTTGAGAACGGCAGATATACCTATTGATTTTAAGGGATATAAATACATAACAATAAAATTGGTTTGTACTGATTTACGGAAAATTCAAGAGCAAATGAGAAATCGCCCCAATGGTGGACTTGTAGATTTCGATTTGCAGAAAAAATGCAACACAAAAAATATATCCAGAAAATTATTGCCTAACGAATATCTTATTGATGTTGCAGATATGTCGAAAGATGATGTTCTCGCTCGTGCATTGGATATTTTGAATCACTCCGTTCCTGTTTTGGATTATGAATATCAAAAACCCGAAAAAAACCAATTTTATTCTTGGGTATTTAGTAATGGGCTAAGGTGATTACATAGCCCTCGTTTGCAATCCATGATACATATTTACGGCAACTTTTATAGGGGCGACCATTGGTCGCCCCTACGCATTCTCCCCCTTGCAATCGTCGCCAAGATGTGCTATAATATAGAAAAGATTCTTTACACCAAGGAGAGAAAAGCATGAAAAAATTATTTACAGTATCCTTATTATTAGTTGCATTAACTTTTTGTAGTTGTGACACTTTGAGTACAACAACTAACAATAATTTGCCAAACACTACAGTTGAAGAAAATATAGAAAATGATTCTACCACTTCCGAGAAATTACTGTTAGAAAATAATGATATTAAAGTATCTTTTGTCGAAATTTTTGAAACGCCCGAACTTCCCGGAACCTGCTATCTACGCCTCAATATTCAAAACAAAACAGCTAAAACCGTTATGGTTTCCATTCAAAATAGTTATGTGAATGATATGACACAGATGATGGGAACTGGAGTTCCAATTATTCTTGAACCTGACAAGAATTCTCAACAACCATTTTTCTTTGCATATACTAATCTCGGCATTAGTACCAAAGACGAAATCAAAAAAATAGAATTCAAAGTATGGTTAATGGATAACGATACTTACGATACAGTGGTTGAAACCGAAGCATTAACTATTGATTTATCCAAATAATTTTAATTTCGCTTGCTTCTATCAACGGAAATTTTCTATAATGAGATCAAATGAAAGGATGGTGTTTTCCATGTATCCCGAATCCCTTCCCCCCTATCTGCTCACCTATCCCACCGTGTTCGCCGTGGGTGATGAATACCACATTTTCGCTCCCTTCTCGGACGAGGTGATCTTCTGGGTCAAGGTGGGCGATCGCACCTACTACGACCATTGCAACGGCATTTTGCGCTCCAATACCAATATGCACCGCGTTCGTCTTCCCATGTCGGTGCTGGACCAGTGCAAAGAATACACCGTAGTCTACCGCAAAATGATCAACCGCGCCCCCTATTTTCCCTCCTCTGAGGAGGAGCGCACCCTGACCGTCCCCTTCCGCCCCGTGAAAAACGAGGGAGCGCTCAATCTCTACCACATCTCCGACGCCCACAATCGGGTGGACGAGCCCATCTCCGCAGGCAAGTTTTTCGGAAATGATCTGGATCTGCTGATCCTCAACGGTGACATTCCCGACCACAGCGGCGACGTGAAAAACTTCAACGCCATCTGCAAGATCGCATCGGGCATCACCCGTGGCGAGATCCCCGTGGTGTTCGCCAGAGGCAATCACGACACCCGCGGCATCCACGCCGAGGATATGCCAAATTACATCCCCACCCGAAACGGCACCACCTATTACACCTTCCGTGTGGGCGCCATCTGGGGACTCCTCTTGGACTGCGGCGAGGATAAGTTTGACGATCACCCCGAATACGGTCATACGATTTGTTTCCACCAGTTCCGATTGGAGGAAACCGAGTATCTGGAACAGATCATCGCCAATAAAGAACGAGAATACGATGCGCCGGGGGTAAACTATCGCCTGGTCATCTCCCACATCGGATTCACCCACATTGCTCCTCCTCCCTTTGACATTGAGCAGGAGCTTTACCGTGAGTGGACACGCCTGATTGGACAGATGAATCCCGATCTGCTGCTGTACGGACATTTCCACACGGTTGCCATCTGCCCTCCCGGCGGTTCGTTTGATCAGCAGGGCCAGCCCTGCACCGCCATCATCGGCTCCAAGCCCACCGACAAGGGATTTATCGGCTGCGGCATCACCCTGAATCCCGACGGCACCAAACGGGTTGTCTTCAACGACGAAAAGGGAAGTGTACTCACCGATGAGGTGATTGAGTAAGATGATCTTCAACACCTACAACAGAACACCGAGAATCAAAACCAACGCAAAACTGAAAGCCCTGCTCCTATTTGAATGCGGTTTTGCCGGCGCACTCTTCATTTTCATTGCAATTGTAACGTCCATCGAAGCCAAAAGCATTCTACCCGCACTTATAATTCTTGCTCCCTTACTGTTGCTCGCTACTTTGATGGCAATTTCCATAATCGACATGGAAAAATCTCATATTGTAATCGACGGCGACCGCATCAGGGTGGTAGACTACCGATTCTGTGTCAAAAAAGAAAAGGCCTTCTCGGTCAACGAAATCAAGCATGCCAAGATCGCACTTCGCGGATCACGAGCGAGCTTTCGATACATTGTGTTTCAAAATGCACAGGGGCGATACTTATTCAAGCTCATCTACTACCCCGAAAACAAGGATTATTTTGAAAAATTGTTGGGAATAGAGATTACATCATGAAAAAATACAATCTCCTCTACTTAAAGAAAACAGCCTTACTGATCTTCGGCATATCCGCGCCCATCAGCATCCTGTTTTTTATCGTTGCGCTCTTTGCCGACGTACTGCCTTATGATCTGCTTATGTCCCTCGCACCCCTTTGCATCGGCTTGCTGATTTGGGCACTCCATCTCCTTCGCATTCTCTTTGCCAAAAAACTGTCAGACAAGCAAACCGCACTTCTCGGCATTTCCTTTGACGATACCCATGCCACTGCTCTGTATCCCTCCTCCACCATTTTCCTGACTTCTGGCTGGTTCATCGCTTCGGGACGGCTGTATTTGCACAGAGAGTTCATAAAGTCGGTGAGCATCCAAGCCCACAAAACCAATATGGGCAATAACTACTATTGCGTATTCCAATGCAAGGACAAAAGCCATCGGATTCACGTAGACTCCTTGTCAAGTGCGAAAAAGATCAAAAATTGGTTTGACACTTCAATCTAACCCAACAAAAAAGGCTGTAAACACTCCTTGGGAATGTTTACAGCCTTTTTTATGTACTGGAAAATCAGTCAGCCAGAACGGTAATTTTGTTGTACATGATCTCGGTTACAAGGTCAACGATCCATGCAATCAAATTGCCTGCGCCGGTAACCAGAACCAGGATGCCTACAACCAGAGTTACTACGTTCTTGGTTTCAACGAAGCGAACGATACGGTAGATACCGCCAACAACTGCGCCCAAAACCAACTGAATGATGATCTTCAGCCACTTAGGCAGAGCCTCATACTTCTCGGTAAACATTGGAAAACTCCTTTCAAAATAACTATTATACGATGATAACAGGGTACAAAATAATTTTACAGCAAAAGATAATAAATGTCAAGAAAAAACAATTAATTTCTCAATACATATTTACGTTTCTTTCTTCATTCCTATTGTTTGTTCATGAATTTTCTGCTACAATATAGGGGAACGATTATATTCTATTCAAAAGGTGAATGAAAATGAACAATTACTTAGAATTAGTACAATCCATCGCAAAAGTCAACTACGATGACCGCACCAATTTTGTCCGCCGTGATCGTCTGGATGCCATTGCCGAGAAACTCATAGGCACCAACTGGAAAAAGGTCAACGAAACCGGCTTGTTTGATCTGTATGCCCAAAACGGCCAGATCCCCGAAAATGCAGTAGTGATCTCCACCCATGCCGACTGCGTAGATGCCATCACCGAGTGCTTTGCCAAAGAAGTAGAGGGCAACTGCTGGCTGGGCACCTTCGATAATCTCATCACCAACGCCATGGCGCTGATCCTGATGCTGGAGAATCGTCTGAATTCCAACGTGGTAGTTGCTTTCACCGGCGATGAAGAGCACGGCTCCAACGGTGCGGCAGAGGTTGCCGAATTTTTGCGCGGCAAGGGATGCACCTTGGATGCGATCGTGCTGGACGTCACCCCTATGGGCTTTGACGAGAATGCATACTTCTCCATCGAAAACAATTTCTGGGACGATAAATTTGGCAAGATCGTCATCGATGCCGCCAAGAGCGCCGATTGCAAATGGACCTTCGTGCCCTCCAACGTGGACGAAATCCCCGACTATGTGCCTGCCGACAGCGTGATCCCCATGAAGGCATGGCCCGACGAATCCTGGCGCTATAACGATCTGGGCGTACATTGCCTAAGCTATTGCATCCCCACCAAGGGCGATATGCACAACAATGACGGCGTGCAGATCCACATCGAAGCAGTAGCGGTATACCTGAACGTGCTGGCAGCCATCGCAAATGCATTGGCGGTAAAATAAATCCACCCCTTTTTACTTTTCAAGCCTCCCCCGAGAACACTCCGGGGAGGCTTTTTCAGATCGGGGGAGCCGGGGGACTCCCCCGATCCCCCCTTTTCTAAAATCAAACTGCATATTTACAATTTTTTTGATTGTTTGCTATTGTTTATTCATAGATTTTCTGCTATAATAGAGGTAACTATGAAGAAAAACAAGCACGGGAGATCGGCAGTTTTCCCGTTTTACCAAAGGAGTATACATCTATGACCACATCCATGCTCAAAGCATACATAAATGAAGGAAAACTGGACGCAACCCTGACCGCCCTCTACGGCGAGGCAAATGTTCCCGCACAGAGAGAGCGCTATCTGTCTGCAGTAAACGGCTACGAAGAGTTCTACGGCGAAGGCGAAAACCTCCGTCTGTTCTCGGTTCCCGGCAGAAGCGAGATCTCGGGCAACCACACCGACCACAACTTCGGTAAGGTACTGGCTGCATCCATCGACCTGGACATCATCGCTGTTGCCGAGGCAACCGATGACAACACTATCTGCATCAAATCCGCAGGCTTTGACGAAGACGTGGTGAAGATCGACGAGATCAAGGTAGATCCCTCCAAGTTCTACACCTCCTTTGCTGTTATCGAGGGTATGTGCGATGGCATGGCAAAGGCAGGCTGCACGGTCGGCGGCTTCAAGGCGTACACCACCTCCAATGTATTCAAGGGATCGGGTCTGTCCTCCTCTGCGGCATTCGAGGTCATGGTGGGCAACATCATCCGTACTCTTTACAATAACGACATCAGCGACGTTGAGATCGCGAAGATCGCTCAGTACAGCGAAAACGTATTCTTCGGCAAGCCCTGCGGTCTGATGGACCAGATGGCTTGCGCTGTGGGCGGCTTCATCTCCATCGACTTCGCTGACCCCAAGAATCCCATTGTAGAAAAGCCCGATTTCGACCTGTCTGCTATGGGCTACTCCCTGTGCATCATCGACACCCACGGCAACCACGCCGACCTCAACGACGATTACGCATCTGTACCTGCTGAAATGAAGGCAGTTGCCAAGGAATTGGGTGCAGACGTGCTGCGTAACACCGATGAAGCAAAGTTCATTCAGAGCCTTCCCGCGCTCCGCGAGAGCGTAGGCGATAGAGCCATCCTCCGTGCAATGCACTTCTTTGCAGAAAACCGCAGAGTAACCGCTCAGGCTGCCGCCCTCAAGGCAGGCGATGTGGAAGCCTTCATGGCAGGCGTGCGCGCATCGGGCAACTCCTCTTTCAAATATCTCCAAAACGTATACACCACCAAAAACGTGTCCGAGCAGGGACTTTCTCTTGCGCTGGCACTGACGGAGGCATATCTTGCCGACACCGACAGCGATCTGCCCTCCGCGTGCAGAGTACACGGCGGCGGCTTTGCCGGCACCATTCAGGCATTCGTTCCCACCGAAGATGCCGCAGGTCTGGCAACTCTGCTGGACAGCGTATTCGGCAAGGGTGCAACCCACATTCTGAAGATCCGTCCTCAGGGCGCGATCTGCACACTGTAATCCATGAGCCTGACGCAAATCTGGACCCTTTCCTCGGGCTCTTCGGGCAACTGCTGTTGGGTAAAACACGGCAAATGGGAGATTCTCATCGATGCAGGCATCAGCCGCAGAGCCATTTCCAACGCCCTTCGCTCCCTGGGCAGCGATCTTTCCAACATTTCGGCTGTGTTCGTCACCCACGAGCATTCCGCCCATGTAAAAGGTCTCCCCATGCTGACCAAGTATGAGCATCTGCCCATCCACGCCGTAAACGAAACCGCCTCCATGCTGAAAAACGTGGATCCCGATTGTATCGTTTCCCATACTCCCCTCTACTCGGTAGAGCTGAGCGACAGCTTCAAGGTGGAATCCTTCGTCACCCCCCACGACAGCAATGCCAGCGTGGGATATGTGATCACCGCAGGGGATTCCCGCTTTGCCATCGCCACCGACATGGGAATGTGCGCCAAAAGCGTCGCCGATGCCCTCACCGGCTGTGAGGGAGTCATTTTGGAAGCCAATTACGATGCTCAAATGCTCAAAAACGGTCCCTATCCCATGTATCTGCAGGAGCGCATCGCCTCTCGATGGGGACATCTGGAAAATAAGGACTCTGCCAAAATGGCGGCTTATCTTGCCATGAACGGCACGCAAAAGGTCCTGCTTGCCCATCTATCCGAAGAAAATAACACCCCCCAACTGGCGCTGTCCGCTGTGAAAGGCTATTTGGATGCTCATCATATCCCCTTGGAAGTAGCCGTAGCAGAGCGTCACACCCCTACCCGACTGATCTGAACCGTTATGTTGACTGTTACCATTCTTTGCTCCGGCAATCTCAAGGAATCCTATCTCAGAGAAGCCTGCGCTGAATATCAAAAACGTCTGTCCGCTTACTGCACTCCCAAAGTGGTGGAGCTCAAGGACGGCACCCCCTTCGGCCCCCATCTGCCCAAAAAGGCGTATAAGATCGCCCTTTGCGTAGAAGGGAAGGAGGTTTCCTCCGAACAGCTTTCGGCAATTCTCACCGATATCCCCACCAGAGGATACAGCGAGGTCTGCTTTATCATCGGTGCATTTGACGGCATCCCCGAGGAGATCAAGCGTGCCTGTGACCTGCGACTCTCCTTTTCCCGTCTTACCTTCCCCCATCAGCTGATGCGAGTGATCCTTTTGGAGCAGATCTACCGCGGCTTTAACATTGCATCGGGCGGACACTACCACAAATAACTTGCAATTTTCCTTTTCGGGTGATTTTATGAATCAAAAGCACAAAACCAAATCCATGCTACTGCAAGGGACGTCACTCTTACTCTTTTTCGCTCTCTCCTTTGGTGCGCTGAGCAACGCCATGGGAATGTTTGACCAAAAAGCCGATTCCGATCCCTCGGTCAGCGGTCCCGGCGGCTTACTGAAGCCCCCCTCTATCGGCACAACGCAAACCACTCCCCCCACCACCGAAGAAAAGCTCTACGAAGCGATCCAAAATGGTCCTTACGGCAGATGTGTGTACGATTGTGACAACAACGTTGTT
>JAZRIH010000246.1:0-3076 GCA_045645175.1 Eubacteriales bacterium
GCTTATTTTTGAACAGCCCACGGCCACGGGGTCGGCGGTCAACATAGCTGAGCGCACAGACCTTGCCGTCAATGCAAAATTCCTTGCTGTCCACATTCATTTGCAGAATGTGAAGCCCCTCTCCTTCGATGGCAAGGGTGCCTTGGATGGTGGAGAGTACCACCGCGCTTTCATCGAAGCTGATCACATCCTCGATTCCCGTCAAGCTGACGCTTTTTCGATCGCGGAGAATCACCTGATGGGCTCCCTTTCCTTCTTTTGACAGTTCGTTCATTTCTTCCCTCCTCTCACAAGCTCTTTTTCAGTGTATGAGAGGATAGTGACGATTATTCGAAGAAGAAATGAGAAGATTTACTGTGCGATGACCTCGTACAATGCGGTAGCATCGGCTTTTTTCACCGTTTCGGACACATCCAGCACACGCACCTTCAGGGTACGGGCACCGAAGCCTACTTCGATCACATCGCCCACCTTCACTTGGTAGGATGCCTTGGCTTCCTTGCCGTTTACCATCACGTGAGAGCCGTCGCAGGCATCGTTTGCCACGGTACGGCGCTTGATGATACGGGAAACCTTCAAATATTTATCCAGACGCATATTGACCTCCGTTGGTAGTATGTTGGTTGTATAGAAATTCTAAGTGATTCGAAGAGAAGAGTACGGAGTTCACCGTAGGTGAACTGCTCCTTCCTCCAAACATCTATCCCTTTTCCTTGGCTGATGCCGTTAAAAAGAGGAGATTATTCAATAAATCTTATTAATTCATTATATTAGTAGTATAACATGATTCCCGATTTCACGCAAGGGTTGGTGTCGGAGAAGAATGTAAATAAATTATGAACAATTACCATTTCCCCTCTGCCCGCAAAGCCTTTTCTGCGGCTTTGATGGCATCCCAATCGGGCTTGTCCGTACCTGCGAAGACATGAGGATGGCGAAAGAGCATCTTTTTGCAAATCTCGTTCACCACATCCTGCAAGGTAAATTCGCCGTCTTCCTGGGCAATTGCCGAGTGAAAGATCACCTGGAACAGTAGATCGCCCAGTTCCTCTTTCATGGAAACGGGATTATTCTCGTCGATCGCCTCGGCAACCTCGTTGGCTTCATTGAGGAGGCACTCCCGGATCGATCCATGGGTCTGCTCACGATCCCACTCGCACCCCTCCGGGGAGCGGAGGATCTGCACTAATTTCAGCAGATCCTCCACCGAAAATTCGGTTTGGGAATTCAATCGTTCTTTTTCTATATTCCAATTCATGATAAACTCCTATCACGCTTTTTTAAAATATGCCATTTTTCTAATCGCCTGCAAATGGCGCGTCCGCCGGGGATCAGCCGCCATTCCTCACGGGTAATGCCGCCCATAACCACGATCAAGATGGCGTAGGTCAGCGCTCCCATGCCAGCAGAGATCACCACCGCCAGTCCGTCCAGCCGAGTGGACCATATCCCCTGTCCGATAATGGCAACCGCGCCGCAACAAAGGGCGGCAAACAGGGGGATACCGAAAATCCCGAAGGAGATCTTCACCCTTTGACCTGCCAGCATCACCAAATTCATCAGCGTGATCACGAAATAGCAGAGGAAGGTGCTCATGGGCGCACCTTGGATGCCGTATTCTTTCAGCAAAAACCACGCTGAGATCAGCTTGACGATGGCACCAGCACTCATGGAAATCAAGGGCAGTTTCACCTTGCCCATGGCTTGGAGCAAGGCACCCGACACGTTGCTCAGGGCGATAAACAAAATCGACGGCGCCAAAATAGTGAGCAGAGGGGCGGCGCCCTCTGCCATGGCATCCTCGAACAGTAGGCGCAAAATCGGTCCTGCCAGCACCGCCATTCCCACCGCACAGGGGGCGGCAATGAGGACGGTCACCCGAATGGCGGTATGGGACACGCTCCTTGCCACCTCATACCGTCGCCGCGCAATGGCAGAGGAGAGGATGGGCACCGCCGAACAGGCAATGGGGGTAATCAGGACGGTGGGCATATTGGCAAGGGTGACCGCCAAGCCCGAATAGCTTCCGTACAGAGCGTTGGCAACCCCGGGGGTATAGCCGGCGTCCACCAATCGGCGCAACACCACAAAAAGATCCAGCAGTCCCGCAAGGCTCATCACCGAGCTGGAGAGGGTCACGGGAAGAGCGATCCTCCATAGCCGTTTGGTGATGGAGAGTGCGCTCTCCCTTGCCTCGTCCCCCGATATGCTGGGGGCGCGCTTCCCTTCCCGAATCCACGGGGGAAGCAGACAGACCAGTGCCAGAAACGTGCCGATAGACACCCCCAGCACCGCAAAGGAGGCGGCCGAGGAAGCATCTTTATAACGGAGCATCGCCCAACGAGCCAGGAGGATACCGAAGGCAAGTTTGCCCAGCGCCTCTACGATTTGAGATAAGGCGGTGGGAAACATATTGCCGCACCCCTGAAAATAACCGCGCAAAACACTGAGGATGCAGACAAATAAAAGGGCAGGCGCAATGGCGGCAATAGATGCCCTAGCCGGGGGATTGCCGATCCATTCGGCAAATTGTCCGGCAAGAAAGACCAAGAGCAGGCAGATACACAGTCCCACCAGCGCAAAACAGCCAATGGTGACTCGCAAGATCCGCAGAGCCTCCCGTCTGCCCCGATCCGATTGGCTGAGGGCGGCAGACACCAAAATAGAAATGGCTACGGGAAGTCCCGCAGTAGACAGCAAAAAGAAGAAGGAATAGACGGTATACGCGCTGTTAAAATAGCCCATTCCTTCTTCTCGCAATAGATTGGCCAGAGGAAGCTTATAGAGCATCCCCAGCACTTTCACAATAATTCCTGCCGCAGACAGCAGCAATGCTCCTCCGACCACCGACTTCTTCAACCGCTTCATGTTGCTCCCCCCATCGTATGCTGACTATACTATATGGAGAGAAGGGGGAGAATATGCGTGTGGATTGCCAAAAGCGGTGTTGGAGATATCGATCAGCCCACAAATTCGTGGAGCAGAGAGTTTTCTGTGAGATGTTCGGCAGAGAAAGAGGGGAGCTCCTTCATCACCGATTCAATATGTCGAATCTGAGAGGTCTTGGCAGATTCGG
>JAZRIH010000247.1:0-11786 GCA_045645175.1 Eubacteriales bacterium
CAAGCGCCCTGCTGGGGAGCACACCAGCCCACACCGTGGGTATAGCCGGAAATGTCACCGATCTGTCTTGCCTGTACCCACAGACCTTCCTCGGGCAGAGGAGCGGGACCGTGGTTGGGGCCGTTCTTGACTACACACATCTCAGCCACTTCATGGCTGACTGCGTACTCATAAGTCTCATTGCTCATGTTGTTTATCTCCTTTATATTTGGTATCGGATGAAGTGGATCGTGCCGGTTTCTCGAAAGCTCACGGGAGATTCAGATGGTGGCACGACATAGGACTTGTCTTCACACAGATTCATTATACAATATTTTCAATGAAAAATCAAGGCGTTTTTGAAAAAATATACGTAGGATAGCGAAGATTTTCGATGTAGATGATGAAAATTTTATAATAGTATTCCGATTGGTTTGTCGGCACGAAAGGTGTTATTCCGCACTAAAAGACGGTTCTCCTCCCCCAAGGAGTGGCAAGAATGCTCGTTTTTCAATCTCATCAGCGGAATATAATCAGTAGGCGGGAGAGCGGAATCGGTTGGTCAAACGGGTCGGATAACTCCCGATTACAATATTTGAGGCAAATTTTGCAAGATTCCCACTTGCAATTTTCACTTTAGTGCGGTAAAATATAGGTAACGAACTGGGTAGGGCTGAGCCCTGCAGAAAGGATCATCTATGAAAACTGCAAAATGGATCTGCAATCCGCAGCGTCCCCGCCGGATCACGGGCAACCCGTGGGGGGATCGCAATTATAACAACCGTTCCATGGTACTTCCCGATGAGGGCGGCATCGTCTGGTTTAAACGTGCTTTTACAATGGCGGTAGGGGAGACTGTCTCTATCGAGGCGACTGCGCTGGGCATCTTCGATCTGTTTGTAAACGGAAGCAGGGTGGGTGCATACGAGAACGGTGTGCTGGTCTATGACGAGTTGAAACCGGGCTGGACCGACTACAATTTCCGCACTGCCTCCTATACCTACGACCTTACGCCTTTCTGTAATGAGGGGGAAAATATCCTTACCGTGGCACTATCCGACGGCTGGTGGAGCGGACGGATCTCCTTTGGAAACTACGGCTGTAAAAACACAGCTTTTCTGGCAGAGATCACGATCATCGGCAAGGATGGCAATCGTGTGATCGCTACCGATGAGGCATGGGAAACGATGTTTGGCGGTCACATCCGCTCTGCCGATATTTATGACGGCGAGATGGTGGACGCTACCTATTCTCCGGTGCAATCGGCTCCCCACGCGTACGATTGGGCGGCGGCAACCTGCTACACCGAGGCTGATCCCTTGGTAGAGCCGCTGTTTGGCCCTCCCGTGCGGGAGAAAAAACACCTTTTGCGCCGTCCCATCAGTGCGAAGGTGTGGAATGGAACTGCCAATGACGGCACTACGTACGGTAAGATTCACCTCCTTTCTGCTAAGGTGGGGAACGACTGCGAGCAGATCACTCTCCGCGCCGGAGAGACGGTAACGCTGGATTTTGGGCAGAACATGGTAGGTCAGCCTCGCTTTATTTTGCAGGCGGATCGGGGCGTTCGTATGACCGTTCTCTGTGGCGAGATGATCAACGACAGCGGTGATCCTGCCCGTGGATGCGACGGTCCCGAAGGCAGTGTGTACATCAAGAACTATCGTACCGCTAAATCCCGTATGGTCTATATTGCCTCGGGCGAAGGAGTGGAGATCTTTACTCCTGCGCACAGTTTCTTCGGCTTCCGTTATCTGGAGATCACCGCCGACGGTGATCTTACCCTTCAGAAGATTGAGGGGCGAGTCGTAGGCTCCGAAATGAGAGAAACCTCCTCCTTCTCCTGCTCCGATGGAGAGGTGAACGCGCTCTATTCCAACATTCTGTGGGGAATGCGGGGCAACTATCTGTCGGTGGCGACCGATTGCCCGCAAAGAGACGAGCGGCTCGGCTGGACGGGAGATGCCCAAGTGTTCAGCGGGGCAGGGGCATATCTTGCCAATATCAATGCATTTATGGAAAAATGGCTCCGTGACGGCAGAGATTCCCAGAGACGGGACGGCGGCTTTGCCGAGGTATTTCCCCGATCCTTGGAGGATCGCCCCACCAACAGCGGAGATGCCGCATGGGCGGATGCCGGGGTGATCATTCCCAATGTCCTTTGGAGAATGTACGGCACGCCCGTCACCAAGGAGCATTACGACGGCATGGAGGTCTACATGGACTTCTTGGCTTCGCTGGGCGAGGACGGTCCCCGTACCACCTACGGCGATTGGCTTGCCTACGATTACACCGAGCCACGCTACATCGCCATCTGCTACTATGCCTGCGATGCAATGCTGATGACAGAGTACAGTCGTCAGCTGTCCGTAGAGAAGGGTGATTACTACGATGGCAGAGCGGAGTATTATACCGCGCTTACCGACAAGATCAAGGCGCACTTCTGTGATCTTTATCTGGGGGAAGACGGACTGACTCAGAAAAGCCAGACGGCGTGTCTGTTGGCGCTGAAGTTCCGAATGCTTCCCGAAAATTGGGTAGAGCCAACCAAATCCCTTCTGAGAAAGCGGATTGTGGAGAATGGCTACCGCCTTTCTACGGGATTTGTAGGAACGGGTGCGCTGATGACCACCCTTTCCGAATGCGGCATGGACGATCTTTGTTACTCCCTCCTGCTCCAGACTGCCGAGCCGTCCTGGCTTTGTTCGGTGCGGGCGGGTGCCACCACCGTGTGGGAGAGATGGAACTCCTACACCCGTGAGAGAGGCTTTGGCGATGTGGGGATGAACTCCTTCAATCACTACGCCTACGGAGCGGTGGCAGAGTGGTTCTTCTCGGGTATGGCGGGCATTCGCTCCCACAAGGATGCGCCCGGCTTTGGGCGGCTTGTGCTCGCTCCCCGTCCCGATCTTCGCAGAGAGGAGGAAATCCCGGCGGGACAAAAACCGATCACATCGGTGGATGCGGCATATGAAAGTGTGCGCGGCAGGATCGAAAGTAGCTGGCACTATGAGGATGGTAGATTCGTCTGGGCGTTCACGATCCCCCACGGTGTGGCTGCCGATATTGAACTTCCTCTTCCTTTGGGCGGTGAGCAGTTTATCTTAAACGGCATTGCCTTTACCGCAGAATCCCGTGGCGGCCATCAGGCAGGGAAGACGGCGTACTTCTCTCTGGACGCAGGGGAGTACCTCATTCGGGAATGTTGAATCGAGTGCGGGTACCCTAATAATAGGATATAGTGGGCAGGAAAGATGTACTTTCCGCCAAGAGCAAAGCTCCCACCGACTAAAATCGGTGGGAGCTTTTCGGTTAGGGTGGGGGAGCGAGGGTCCCCCGAGTGGAACGAAACTCCCCCCATCCTCGCAAAATCCCCCTCTTGCATACGCAAAAGGGGGATAACTTTTTACAAATCACCCAGCAACCGATGTAAACACTCGCACAAGACGAGGAGCAGTGCGGGGGGAATGAGGGCGAGGAACAACAGATACGCTCCTGTTGCCGTAATGCCCAGAGCCGTTCCTACCGGTGGGATGAGGAAGGCTAAGATAATCAGCAGAGCGATCACTGCACCCAGCAAAATGGAGATTCGGCTGATGGAGATGCCGCGATGCTTGCGGTGGGTACGTCGTCCGGTCTGCCACAGAAGGATTGCCATAGCCGGGATCGCGCTGATAAAGACGATTGTGGATTGCTGGGAGGCTGTGGATTTCCAAATCAGCGATAGCAGGACGGTAAGGAGTTGGAGGATTGCCAAAGTTCCGCCGATGCCTGCCGAGAGGAAGAAAAGACGCTTGAAATAGTCGGTGGAGTTTACCGATACCGATCGGCGTGCGGTTTTATCGGGCAGTTCTTCGTCGGGGGGCGTAAGTGCGAGGATCAGAATCGCAGATAGATCCAGTATCATGCCCCAGAACAGGAGTTGAACAGGGGTCATCCAAAGTGTGCCGAAGAGGAAGCCGGAAAAGGTGAGCACTATTCTTGCAGTAAGAGAAGCGGTGAGGTAGGTAAACATTCGTCGTAGGTTGCGGAATACCGATTTGGCGGTGCAAATTGCGGTAAACAAAGCATTTAAACCGCCCGAACCTTCGCCGTCTACCATGGAAACGACTACGTCTGCTACGAATCGCAGGGCGTCACAGCCGTTGAGGGTGCCGTCGCTGGATTGGCTGAAGCTGACCGACAGCTTGTCTCCTTCCAAGGAGGAAAAGCTCTGATAACCGCGTCCCGACAGAGTCAGTGCTTGGGTGGCACCCACATCGGCTTCGCGGATCATGGTGGTTTCGGACAATTCTCGACCCATATAAAGGACGGTTTCGCCTTTTTCACGCCAGAGTTTCAAAATGGCGCGGCGCTTGGAGAGGGAGAGACCTTGATAAAGGGTGAAATTGGAGAATTTCGTCATGAATTCTTCTTCGCCCATAGCCTCGATCTCGTCGGCAGTTACTGCATTGGCGGGATCGTCCAAAATACCCAAAGATTCTGCCAGATAGTAGTAGCGCTGAGAGACTTCGGGACATACCAAGATCAGCCGCATACCCGCATCCTTGAGTTTCTGTACGGTTTTGGCACATCCGGGGAGCAGAGGTTGGTCAAATGCCAACAGTCCCTCAAAGGTGAACTGACCGGACAGTTCGCCCACCGATGAGATTTGCCGAGCAGAGGTGAGGGTGGTAGCAATGGCGGTGATCTGTCGGGAGCCGCGCATGAGTTGCCCTGCATCGGTAAGGATGGTTTGGCGGCGCACCACGGTCATGGGACGGGGGCGTCCGGTGGGATCGGTATAGTGGGAGCAAAGCTCGAGAATCTGCTTTACATCACCACGGGCGATGAGGATATACTGTCCTGCATGGCGGGTGAGCGTGAGGTCACAGGCAGGGGCATCGGCAGGAGCGTCTGCTCTGCGGCGATGCTCAATGAGGGTGTATTCTTCATCCAACGCGCGATTCCAGATTCCCGATCGACTGCCTGCGTTGAGGATGGCATTTTCCTCAAAGGTGAAGGTGGTTTCGCCTGCTTGATTGAGGGCAACCATTCGGGATGTGCCGTAGATACCGGTAGAAAGGACTGCGTAGCGGATAATGCTTGCAGACAGGTCATCTTCCGGCTTGGCGTTGAAATCGTAGAAGGTACCGCCTGCCATGATGGCAGAAAGCTGCATATCTCGTTCATTGACCAGACATTCGGGGGGGAGCAGGAGTGTGGTGACGTCTGCAAGGGAGCGAAGCTTGTCTGCATTTTTGATCAGCGCACCTTTGGTCAGTTTATCTTGACGGTGCATGGTGGAGAAAATGCCGCTTGCTACCAGTACACGGGCAAAGGCTGTATAGAATTCGCTGAGGGTAGCGGCAGACAATGCAAGCAAGATAGAAAAACCGGTAAGTACCTCCCAACGGTGGGTGAGAAGATTCAGGATCGTCAGGAGAAAAACTGTTCCAATGGAGAGCAGGGAGATGTAATAGGAAACCTTTTGGAGCTGTTCAAAGAGGGATAGATGATCGTAACGGACGGCAGGACGGTTATTGTTGGTCATGGAAACCAGCGTTTGATCGCCCACACGGCATACGATCGCCTTTCCTCTGCCTCTTGCCACGATGGTGGAAGCGAAGACCATATTGATCTGCTGATGAGGGGCAAGATTGCGAAAGTCGTAGAAAGCGGCATTTTTACGGACAGCACCCGATGCCGAGGTGATACCCGATTCCAAGAGATAGAGGTCATCTGTTTCAATCAGACGGGCATCAGCAGGTACGATGTCGCCTGCTGAGAGAAAAATGATATCGCCGGGGACCAATTGCTCTTGGCGAAGGATGTAAAGGTGTCCGTTTCGAAGGACTTTGGCGTAGGGGAGGGAGAATTTACTCATGCCCACAAAAATTTGCTGAGCTTTGTTGTAAATGAAAATAGCGGAGGTGTAGCCTATGCCAAGGAGTATCAAAATCGCAATCGAGATGGTGAGAGAAGTGAAGAAGCCGGTAAGCAGGGCGGTGAGCAGGAGCAATATAGATAGCGGATTCAGGGAAATCTGCTTGAGATAGGAGGAAATGTTTCCCTCGGGAATGGGGAAGATATAATTGAGCCCGTTTTTCTTCTGCCGTCGCTTGGCTTCGGAGGCGGATAATCCTGCGGAAAGGTCGCTGTGTAACAGCTCTGCTGCATCTGCAGGAGGGAGGTCATACCATCTGACCATGGCGTTCTCCTTTCTTTTTATTTTTGTGGGAAACTTTTTGGAAAAAGTTTCCCACGCCCTTCAAAAACTTTTGAAGATATGATATTAAATGCAAACCGGCACGTTACACGCAAGCGATCATGAGTGCTTCGCCTTCTACCGAAATGTGAGCGGCAGAGATACCAGTGTTGTAGTCGGCGATCAGCTTGGATGCCAGGGCATCCTCTACCTCACGCTGGATCACGCGGCGGAGATTACGGGCACCGAATTTGCGGGAGTAGGACTTTTTCGCAAGCCAGGTTGCGGCTTCCTGGGTCCAGGAGAGGGTGATTCCACGCTCGGACATGGCTTTTGCCAGATCGGAAAGCTGAATTGCGGCGATCTTCACGAAATCCTCCTCATCCAGCGCGCGGAAGGTGATGATCTCGTCGATGCGGTTGAGGAATTCGGGACGGAGGAAGGATTCCAACGCTTTCTGGGTCTTGGATTCCTCTACGGTACGGGCGGCAGGATTGAAGCCGGGGGTAGCAGAGATGCCGTTTGCACCTGCGTTGGTGGTCATAACGATCACGGTATTCTCGAAGTTCACCTTCTTGCCCGATGCGTCGGTGATCATACCATCGTCCAGAATTTGGAGAAGAATGTTCATTACGTCGGGGTGTGCCTTCTCGATCTCGTCAAAGAGGACTACCGAGTAGGGCTTGCGGCGGATCTTTTCGGTGAGCTGACCTGCTTCATCGTAACCCACGTAACCGGGAGGCGCACCGATGATACGGGATACCGAGTGCTTTTCCATAAATTCCGACATATCCAGTCGGATCAAGGTTTCGGGGGAGTTGAAGAGGTCGGCGGCGAGGGTCTTGACCAGCTCGGTTTTACCTACACCGGTGGGACCTGCGAAAATGAAGGATACGGGGCGGCGTTTAGCCGATACGCCGGTACGGTTGCGCTTGATGGCGCGGGATACTGCATCCACGGCATCGTCCTGACCGATGATGCGCTCTTTCAGTCGATCGGCAAGGCGGTCGATCCGACGGAATTCGTTTTCGGTAATGTTGGAGGCGGGGATACCCGTCCAAACTTCGATGACTTCTGCCAGTTCATCGGTGGTGAGCATGACTTTATCACGCTCTGCGGAGGCTGTGTTGAATTCAGCCTCAGCGGCAAGCTCACGGGAGCGAAGCTCTGCCATCTTCTGATACTTGGCATTCAGCGCTTCGTCGGTAGTGGCTTCCTCTGCCTCGGCAGCCTCTCTATCCTTGCGGACAGCGGCGAGAGTCTTGGATGCCATCTCGGCACGCTTGATTTCGGGGGAGCGGAGTGCCAGATATGCAGCTGCCTCGTCCAACAGGTCGATTGCCTTATCGGGGAGGAAGCGGTCGGTGATATAGCGCTCGGAAAGGATCACGGCGCGCTCTACGGTGAGTTCGGGAATTTTCAGACCGTGGAAGGTTTCGTAATATCCCTTGATGCCCTTGAGAATATCGATGGTGTCAGCAACCGAGGGTTCTTCTACCATGACGGGCTGGAAACGACGCTCCAGGGCGGCGTCTTTTTCAATATATTTGCGGTATTCAGACAGGGTGGTTGCACCGATGAGCTGAATCTCACCACGAGAGAGGGCGGGTTTGAGGATGTTGGCGGCATTCATGGAGCCTTCTGCATCGCCTGCGCCCACGATGGAGTGCACCTCGTCGATGACCAGAATAATATTGCCCAGCGCCTTAACTTCCTCGATCAGTCCCTTGATGCGGGACTCAAACTGTCCTCTGAACTGGGTGCCTGCCACCAGAGAGGTGAGGTCTACCAGATGGACCTCCTTGTTTTGGAGCTTGTAGGGAGCCTCGCCCGATGCGATCTTCTGGGCAAGGGCTTCCGCAATGGCAGTTTTACCTACGCCGGGCTCGCCGATCAGACAGGGATTGTTCTTCTGACGGCGGCAGAGGATCTGCATCATGCGGTTGAGCTCACGCTCGCGGCCAACGATGCGGTCCAGCTTGCCTGCTTTGGCATCGGCGGTGAGGTCGGTGCAGTATTGGGAGAGGAATTTCTTTCCCTTGGGAGTTTTTCCTTTTTTACCGCCCTTGGAAGGTACATCGCCCTCAGGAGAGGGCATAGAAGGCATACCGGGGAATCCGGGAAGTCCCAGATTGCCAAAAAGCTTTTTGAAATCAATGGGAGGAGTCTTACCTTGAGGCGAGTCGATTGCATCGTCCTCATCACTATCGGTGGTGGCAAGGTCCATGATGTTTTCCATTTCGCTGTCCATCCGATCCAGATCGTCATCAGACAGTCCCATGCTTTTAATAATATCGTTAACGGGTTTGATTCCGAGTTCCTTTGCACATTTAATGCAGATTCCCTCGTTGATGGTTTTGTTGCCGTCAATGCGGGAGATAAAGATCACGGCAACTCTTTTTTTGCATCTTGCGCACATTTCCATAAAACAGTTTCCTTTTTGGGTATGCAGAGATTAGATATTAGAGAAGAGGAGTCAAAGGTAGAATGCTCATGTGAAGCCGATTCTATGAATCCATGAACATCCAAATGAGGACAGAGAGCCGTTGTACGGCAGATCAGATGCCGTACAACGGTTTCGGGAAATAAAAATTATAAAAGTCCGATCAGACGACGGAAAATATTATGCTCAAACAGCCACTTTGCGATGACAGAATTCTCAAATGCATCAGCCGTAATAAAGTCCTGCACTGCAAGGAACAACTCCGAGAAGGTGAACAGAACGATCGACAGGATCTGAGCGTAGAGCAGACCGATGATCAGACCCAGTACAAAGCCGAGAAGGCGGTTTGCCTTTTTGAGGACGGGCAATTTGCAGAATTTATCCAGGAGGACGGTGAGCAGACGGATTGCAATGATGTAAAGTACGAACAGCAGCGCGAATGCGATGACACTTGCAATAGACCAAGCGGTGGATTCGGTGTCAAAGATATGGGAAAGAAGGCCGCCGGGAGTGCTGTCCATGAGCTTTTCGATGGGAGCGCTGATGGAGGGCGCCAAGATATGTTTGGTTTGAGAAGCGACGATAAGGGCGATCAGGAATCCGCAAAGACCGAGGATGCCTTTAATAAAACCGCGCTTGGTATAGATGATGGTACACAGAAGAAAGGTTGCAATAACCAGAACATCTAAGATCATGCTCATGAAATGAATTCCTCCAAAAACAGGTAATGGTTAGGATTGTTTTTTCCATTTGGGGGTAAATGCACGGGTAGAAGTACAAAGATAGAGGGTATCTTTGTTGCAAACTACCGTTTGCAGGGAGATTTCTTCGGCGGTGAAAAGTTCGGTTTTACCGTCGGCGATCCGATGGGCAGTATTTCCAAACAGCAGAATCAGTCCATCTTGGGTGATAGCGGTATGCTGTGCCGATTCCTTATAGGATTTCTCAAAAAGAACCTTTCCGTTCTCGGACAACAGTGTTACACCGGTTGCGTTAGTGTCAGCGCCTGCCCGTGTGACTACCGCGATACGGGAGGGCGAACTGCTTACGGTATATTCTATCACGTTTTGCCCAGAAAAGCCATACTCGTTGAAAATTTTTCCTTTGGAATCGAAAAATTTAACACCTTCTTCACAGATCAGGACAAATTTTCCGTCAGTATCGTCCATCCAAGCGGCTTCCCAAGGAAGAATGCCCGGTAAGGTGAAGAGAAGGGAGGGCTCGTTGGAATCCACTGCAAGAGTCATCAGCTCGGTCTCGATTCCCTCTTTGCCTACATAGTAGGACGCGATGAGGAGCATATTGCCGTCGGAGGAAAGATCGATCGAAGCGATGTGCTTATTCTTTTGGATCTTGTTCATCAGTTGGAAGGAGCTGTTGTACACTTCCACGGTGCCAAAGTATTCCTTGGAGCGAGAGGCAATGGCATAATTACCGTTATCCGACAGGTCCACATCGGTGATGGGATGGCCTGTAGAGGCGGTATGTGCTTGGGAAAAGGTGGTGTAGAGGCTGTAATCGCCACCGTTTCTGTCGTAGGCAAGGGCGAATTTCTGAGATGCACAAAGACCGGGGGCGGTATAGGAAAGCTCGCCGGTATAGGAGGTGCGTCCGCCTGCATCGTAGATGGCGATTTGTCGGTCAGACAGCTGAACCAGTGAAGACTTGTAAATGGCAAATACATTATTCTCATTACTGGTGAAACTGATGGAGCCGGTTTCGCCCAATTCGGTGCGAAGCTCGAAATTGACATTGCGAAGCAGATAGCGGAAATTTTCCACGGTGATCTCTTCCCGATAGAGGTTGAGCATGCCGAACAGGAAGAGTACCAATGCAAACATAATGCCGTAGCGGAGATTTCGATAAACTGCCGCTTTTTTCATGTAGCCCTCGTTGTAGATGGTAGGTCCCATTGCCTCGGAGGCATCTACATAGATTTCGGCAGACATCTCTTCTTCTTGTTTTTGCAAAGCGGATTCTTTAGCTTCGGCTTGGATGAGCTGTTTATCCGATTTCTTTTGCTGATTTCTTTTCAGCAGTTTGAAGATGCGAACCGCCTTTTTCTTCTTCTTTTTCGGGGAGGCGGTATTGGATTTTTTCTTTTTCTTTAGCTTTAGTTTGGGTATTTTAATGGGAAACAGAGCCATTACGACCTCCGTAAGAGTGTTTTACAATAAATTCTCGGGATAAACCACCCGATTGAGATAGAGCCCCTGAGGGGGGAGGGTAGGACCTGCCTGACGGCGGTCCTTGGATGCGAGGATGTGGGGGATGGCATCGGCCTTGATCTTGCCCTTGCCAACTTCCAACAAGGTACCTGCGATAATGCGCACCATGTTATAGAGGAATCCGTCTGCCGCCACACGGACGATGACCAGATTGTCGTCCTTGCGCACGTCGCAGTAGAAGATCTCTCGCACGGTGGAGTTGACCGGTGAGCCCTGCGCCATCAGCGAAGCAAAGTCGTGCTTGCCCACCAGATGGGCGGCAGCTTCGTTCATAGCAAGATGATCCAGCCCTACGGGACAATGGGTGGCACGGTCGGCGTAGAAGGGATGGAGAATGGGGGCGTTATAGATATAGTATTCGTATTCCTTGTGATGGGGAAGGTAACGGGGATGGAAATCCTCGCTGACCGCCCTTGCCGAGAGGATGGCAATATCCTCGGGCAAATGCTGACGCAGCGCAAAGGGGATCTTTTCAGGGGGGATCGATTTCTTCAGCTCGCCCTCCACGGTGCAGAAAAACTGCTTGGCGTGTACCCCTGCATCGGTGCGGGAGCATCCGGTGATCAAGAGCTTTTCGCCGTAAAATTCCTCCAGCGCAGTCTGCAGTACCCGCTGAATAGTAAGCGCAGAATTGTTCTGCGTCTGATAGCCGTGATACCGACTACCCATATATGCAATTTCTAATAGTATTTTCATGAGTTTTCTCGGAACCCTTCTTGAAAGAAGGGTTCCCAACCTTCCAAGAACTTTATGAAAACGCCGCAAATCCTTGCGGCGTGGGATGGGCAAGATTTTTTCAAATGGTAATAGTTCAAACAGTTATATCTGTAGACGGCAAGTATTTGCCGTCCTTTAGAAGAGTTTTTTAAGAGGTTCGGGGAAACTTTTTTCCAAAAGTTTCCCCGTCGTACCCCTTAAATTCCCAAAATAAAGTCGGATCGTAGCCATG
>JAZRIH010000248.1:0-10206 GCA_045645175.1 Eubacteriales bacterium
GAATAAAGCGACTCTGGTGGCGCAGACCGAGCTTCGCGCAGGCGAGTCGGCAACCTTCCATCTTCACTTGTCCAGCGAGAATGCCCGTGCAATTCAGGGAAGCATCCTCTTTGACAACACCATCCTTACGCTGGAAGAATGCAAGACTACGGTCAGTGATTGGAATATGAGCTTCTCGGTTGAAGATGGCAGTATCGAGTATCTGGGACTGAATACCATGGGCGAAGGCCTCACCGGTGAAAATGATCTGATCGTTCTCACCTTCCGTGTTTCCAAAGAGGTAACCATCGACCACAATTCTACCTTTACCGTCACTCCTCCTGTAATCTACAACGGTGAGGAAGAAATCACCTACGAGGGCGATAGCCCCACCTTCCCCATTGCGCCCCCCTTCTCCACCGATTGCGCTCTGAATGAGTTAAAGGTAGAAGGCGGTGCCATTTTCCCCGCATTTGCCCCCGACATAACCGAATACAGCGTAACCCTTCCTTTCGCAGTGGAAACTGCCACCATCACTGCCATTGCCAATGACCAAGAATTTGCAACTGTCAAGGTAGGCAATACAACCCTTGCGGTAGGAACCAACACCGTAGACATTACCGTCATCTCCCAAGCGGGATTGCAGCAGGTCTACACCATCACCATCACCCGTTCCCCCGACCCCAATTATAAGCCTTCTGCGGACAACCGCATCCTCGCTCTTACCCTTACGGAAGGTCTGCTCTTCCCCTCCTTCTCGCCCGATGTAACCAAGTATTCCATTTATATGGTTCGCGGTCAGGAGGTGTCGGTGCATCCCATTCCCACCAATAAGGCTGTAGCCAGCACGCTCCACATCCCTGACGATACAGATGAGATCGATTACACCATCGTTTGTACCGCAGAAAACGGAACCACCCGTCAGTACGTCTTCCATGTGATCCTTCTGGAAACTCCCAAACAATTGGAAAAGCTCCAAAAGGAAAACAGTTTATCCTCCACCCGTGATCAGCTTCGTAATGTATTCTTCATTGCAATCGGCATTACCCTCTTCTTCCTGGGATTCGTCTTCGGTGCGCTCTTCTTGGGCAAACGCAAGAAATCTTCTGCTATGAACCGTCAGTCCGAGCCCGAGCTGCCCATCGTTGCTCCTCCTGTTCCCCTTTCTCCTCCTGCTGAAGAAACGCCCCCCGCACCGCCGGTTGAGGCTCCCGCTCCCGAACCGACTGTGGAAGAAGCTCCCGCAGATCTTGCTGACAGCCAATCTGCAAAGCCGGAAACTGCCGAGAATAAGCCCGCGGAGCATAAACAGACTCCTAAAACCTCCGGTTCTCACCACAATCAGCACAAGCATAAACAACACAAGAAAAAACACAAACATAAGCACTAACCAAATCCCGCTGTGATCACACAGCGGGATTCTTTCTTTTCCTACAAGCTCCTTCCCCATAGTCCTCTTGACATTTTCGCCGATTTGTGCTACAATTACACTACAAATTCTTCGCCCCCCGCCGGACGATTCATGGAAAGGAATATTTCCTATGAAGATTATCATTGCAGGCAACGGAAAGACCGGCTACTATCTGGCAGGACAACTCTCTGCCGAAGGGCATGACGTAACCGTCCTTGATCAAGACCCAACACAACTGAAAAAAAGTCAAAACACCCAAGACGTTATCACCTATTCCGGTGATGCCACCAATGTGGAAGTGTTGAAAGAAATCGGCATCGCCTCTGCCGATCTGCTCATTGCGCTCACAACCTCAGATGAAACGAACCTCATCGCCTGTATGATGGCACGTCAACTGGGTACCTCCCATACCATCGCCCGTGTCCGTGACCCCATGCTCCTTTCGGGGCTGTCGGTCATCTGGAATGCTGTAGGACTCGATCTGTCGGTCAATCCCGAATCGGATGCCGCTACCGAGATCTCTCGTCAGCTTACCGTTCCTGCGGCAGTTAAGGTGGACTATTTCGCCAAGGGCAAGATTGAACTGGTAGAATACACTGTTCCTGCCGATTCTCCGCTCTGTAACATTCCCCTTCCTCAGCTCACCCGCAAGCTGAAACTGCAGCTGCAGATCTGTGCAGCCGTCCGCAAAGACGAAGCACTGATTCCCGACGGTAGCTACACCATCCAAGCAGGCGACCGCATCGGTATCGCAGGCATCCCCGGCGAAATCGCTAAATTCTTCCGCCTGATTGACCCCACCCAAAAGAAAGCCAAAACCGTTGTCATGGTGGGTGGCGGCGATATCAGCTATTATCTTGCCAAATTACTGGAAAACAGCAATCTCAAAGTACGCATCGTGGAACGCGACAAAGCACGGGCAGAATATCTTGCCCACACCCTCCCTCATGCGCAGATCACTTGGGGTGACGGCTCCGATCAGGAAATGCTGAAGGAGGAAGGTCTGGATCACGCAGATGCCTTGGTTGCGCTCACCGGTCTGGACGAGGAAAACATCGTCATTTCCATGACCGCTCAAGCTCGCGGCGTAAAGAAGGTCATCGCAAAGATCAAACATACCCGACTGTCCGGCATCCTCTCCAAAGCAGAGATCCAGACGGTGGTTACCCCTCATCTCATTGCATCCTCCCATGTGCTCCGCTATGTCCGCGCTATGGATTCTTCCGTGGGCAGTAATATGGAAGCCCTCTCCACCATCATGGACGGCAAAGTCGAGGCAATGGAGTTCAAGGTCAACGCCGATTTCCCCGGACTTAACACCCCCCTGCGTATATTGAAGCCCAAACGCGGCTATCTCATTGCCTGCATCATTCGCAGCCGACAGATCATCTTCCCCCGCGGCGAAGATATGATCCAAGCAGACGACAGCGTTATCGTGGTCAGCACACAGATGGGTCTGAACAATCTGCGGGATATTATGGACAACACGCAGATCGGGCTCAATAATCTGCTGGATATCATGGACAATTAACCGCCTCGATTTTTCTCGAAAGGGATGAATTTTCTTGAATTATTCTCAAGTAATCCGCACTCTGGGATGGATCCTCATTGTGCTTGCCGCACTGTTGGTCCTGCCGTTATCGGTTGCCATCATCTACCGTGAAAGCATAGATCCCTTCCTCTATACCATTCTCATATCCGGCTGTCTGGGCAGCCTGACCGTCCTGTTGGTAAAGCCCAAAAAGAAGATGCTCTACGCCCGTGAAGGCTTCCTCACCGTTGCCCTCACGTGGATCGTGATGTCGCTGGCAGGATGTTTGCCCTTTATTTTCAGCGGCGCGATCCCCCGATTTGCCGACGCTTTCTTTGAAACGGTATCGGGCTTCACCACCACCGGCTCTACCATTCTCACCAATGTGGAAGCGCTCCCCCGAGGCATCCTCTTTTGGCGCAGCTTCACCCATTGGATCGGCGGCATGGGCGTAATCGTCTTCATTATGGCGATCCTGCCTTCTTTGGGCGCAGGATCGGTACACATTATGAAAGCAGAGGTTCCCGGCACCTCCTTCGGCAAGGTGGCACCCAAGCTGAAAGTCACCGCCAAATGGCTGTACTACCTTTACATTACGCTGACTGTTATTATGCTGATCTTCCTGCGCGCCGGCGGAATGGATCTTTACGATGCTCTGGTTCACACCTTCGGCACAGCCGGCACCGGCGGCTTCTCCAGCTATAATGCCAGCGTTGGACATTTCCACAATCTCTATTTCGAGATCGTGATCACTGTATTCATGATCCTCTTCGGACTCAATTTCAACATCTTTTTCTTTATCCTTCTGCGGGATCTGAAATCGATTTGGAAAAGCGATGAGATGTGGACCTATTTCGGCATCGTTACCGCATCTACCTTACTGATTGCATGGAATATCCTGTCCATTTATAAAAATTTCGCCATGGCGCTGCGATATTCCTCCTTCCAAGTCGCATCTATTATTTCTACCACCGGCTATGCAACTGCTGATTTTGTTCAGTGGCCTATGTTTTCTCAATGCATCCTCCTTTTGCTGATGTTTACAGGCGCCTGCGGCGGCTCTACCGGCGGTGGCATTAAAGTAACCCGTATCTTGCTGATGATCAAAAAGGTTTACCGTGATCTCTGCCGCATGGTACGCCCTCGTTCTGTCAAAGCCATCCGTTTGAACGGAAAACCCGTAGATGAGGACACCATCAACGATCTGTCGGCATATCTCATGGCATATGTGGGCATCGGTGCCATTGCCACTCTCCTGATCACATTGGATTGCAATGATTTCACCACTGCATTTACCGCAATGGTCACCTGCCTGAATAACATCGGGCCCGGTCTGGGCATGGTGGGTCCTGTCTGCAATTTCGCATTCTTTGCAGACGCAACCAAATATCTCCTTTCCTTCCTGATGCTGCTGGGCAGATTGGAGATCTTCCCCCTCCTGCTTGCCGTAACCCCCTTACTATATAAAAACAAATAATGCCCTCTGAATAAACAACTCACTCGCTAAGTCTCGAGTGAGTTGTTTTGTTTAGAGTTATAGTTATTTTGCACAACTTTCAACAATATATTTTATGTTGTGTGTAGAATTTGACCACGCTTGCATAAAAAATCGCAAGTAAACCTTGACTTTTTTATGAACAAACTATATAATGGTGCTAGAAAGGCAAAATGCAGGAAGGTTTTGCCGAAAATTATTTGGAGGTTCGTATGAAAAAATTATTGTCCATCGTTCTCGTGATCGCCATGACACTTTCTTTGGGTGCGCTTTCCGTATCTGCTGACAATGCCAGCGCTATTGGCATCAATGCAACGAAGTACGAAAACACCACTTACGTGGGCATCCTCGGCGAAGACTACTATGGTGCTACTACCAGCTTTGAGAACAACAAAAAGTTCGATGCATCTATTGACAAGCTGGTCAAGGCATCCAACAAGGGCAACACCGAAAAGGTTACCCGCGTGGAAGCAGGCAACGCTGACTGGTACATCTTCAAGTGGACCGGCACCATGACCGCCAAAGAAGCCGGCACCTATACACTCATCGGCAGAAAGATCGATAACGGCTTTAGCATGTCCGTAGACGGCACGAAAGTTTACGAATACTGGGGCGCATCCCACTGGTTTGACGGTGCCAATGACCGTCAGGTATCCAACGATGCAACCTTTAAGCTGACTGCAGGGCAGACCGTAAATGTTGAAATCTACTTCATGGAACTGGGCGGCGGCGATGCTCTGGAAATCTTCGCTACCACCACTCCCGACGATCCTAACTCTGGCTCCAACATCAACGATGCATTCACCTTTGATCTGGAAAAGACCGTTTATACCCAGAAGCCCGGCTTCCAGGATTCTGTTCCCAAGGGCGTTGGCACCGACGGCAACAACGGTGCACAGTGTGTGACCGAAAACTTCAAGTTTGACGAAACCATCAAGGGTATCATGGATACTGTTGTAAAGACCGAATCCAAGGTTGTTTCTACCTTCAGAGATGACGGCAAGTTCGGCGGCGACAACTACATTGTAAAGTATACCGGCTACATGGTTCCCAAGCTCTCCGGCACTTACACCTTTGGCGCAACCAAGATGGATAACGGCTTCGTTTTGAAGATCGGCGGCACCAAGGTATACGAAATGTGGGCAAACGACATTTGGAACGACAACGGCTCTTGCAACGAATATCCCTCTTCCATCACTCTGGAAGCAGGCAAGGAATACAAGCTGGAAGCTTACTTCATGGAACTGGCTGGAGGCGAAGCTCTGGAAGTTACCTGCAAGGTAGACGGCACCACCTACACCATTGAAGAAGCATTCACCTTCTACACCACCAATCCCAATGGCGGCGGCACTCCTCCCCAGACCGGTGATATCATCGCATATGCAGTGGTAACTACCGTTGCAACCTTCGCACTGGGCGCAGTTGTAGTTTGCAAGAAGCGCACCTTTGTTGCATAATTCTTCCCAACAATTCCAACAATCCCAACAAGATCGATCTTCGGATCGATCTTGTTTTTTTGTATGACGCGCTTATAGAAAAATAATCCCTCCCTCGGAGAAATTCCGAGGGAGGGATGGAATAGATTTACAATTCTTCAGCTGTGTGAGACTTAAATCCTTCTCCCAGTACCTCAGTAGCACGGGAAATAATGAGGAATGCGCTTTCGTCTTCACTCTTGACAATATCTCTGATCTTGGGAGCCAGCTGCTTGCGGGCTACGCACAGCAGGACCTGTTTAGGAGTGCCCGTATAAGCGCCCTCGCCTTGGAGATAGGTCACGCCGATTTCCAGTTCCTGCAGGATACGGTTGGCAATCGCTTCATGACGGTCTGTGACGATATAGAAGAGCTTACCGCCTTCGCCGCCGTACAGCACCTTATCCAAGAGAATATTGGTCACTACAAGGGAAACCGCCGAATAAAGGGCTGATTCGATATTTTTCATGATCGGAATGGTCAGCAATACCACCGATATATCCATGATCATGAAAATGGAAGCCGTTTTCATGTGACGGAACTTTCTGTGAAGAATCTTTACCACAATATCCACACCGCCGGTAGTACCACCGGAGCGGAATACAATACCCAAGCCAAGGGCAAGAATCGCACCGCCTGCTATCGAGCCCAGAATGATGTCATCGGTCAAAGGCAGATAAGGCTTGGCGTATTTAGCGATGATGTCTACCATCACCGACGACAAAACGGTGGTATAAACCGTTGACAGCAAAAATCGCTTGCCAAATGCAATAAGACCTATGATAAGCAGAGGGACATTGATCATCAGAATCCATTGACCGGTTTCGACAGAGTCGAACAAATAGTTCAACATAACGGCAATACCGCCTACGCCACCGGGCGCCAAGTTGAGCTCGTCAATAAACAAAGCAATGGACGCAGAGTAAATCGCTGCACCGATTGTCAAACCAAGCACTTTTTTCAATGCTTCCATGATCATTTTTTTCATTATCAATTACCTGTTTTCCTTTCCTGATTGTGTTATGCCTGCTTCGGCGTAATGCGAGGCACCCAAGGACAAGGAAGATCAGGAGTACGGTAGGTAGGTGCTGCCCACTTGACTGCATTGCGGATCACAGTCTGTACATCAGGGATATAGTAAGTGGGATAGGTTTCGTGACCGGGCTGGAAGTAGAAGATCTTACCGTGGCCGCGCTGATAGATACAGCCGGAGCGGAATACTTCGCCGCTGTCGTACCAGCCGATCATGAGAAGCTTATCGGGTTCGGGAATACCGAAGGGCTCGGTGTACATTTCCTCGTGGGGAACCTCGATGTAACGGTCCAGACCCGCTACGATGGGATGGGAAGGATCACAGATCCACAGACGGCAGAAATCGCCATCCTCACGCCAGTTGACGTTACAGGTAGTGCCCATGAGCATCTTGAAGGGCTTGGAGTGGTGGCCGGAGTGAAGGACAATAAAGCCCATACCCTTGAGCACGCTCTCCTTTACACGGTGTGCAACTTCATTGGGTACTCTATGATGCGCCATATGGCCCCACCAGATGAGTACGTCGGTATCATCCAGCACATCCTGCGTCAGACCGCACTCGGGATCATCCAAGGTAACGGTGCGAACGGTGATCTCATCCGATTGGAGAAAATCAGCGATGGCTGCGTGAATACCGTTGGGATAGATCTGTTTGACGACCTCGTCATGCTTTTCGTGGACAAATTCATTGAAAACGGTTACTTTAATCATTTCGTCCTCCTTGTACGGTTGTGGCAAATTCGCCCACAACTCCATTATGATTATTCTTATTTTACCACAACTTAGCCAATCTGTCAAGTGGACAAAAATAATTCTTGCAATCTGAAAACAATTGTGCTATAATAATCTGTATTCTTAGAAATTCCCCTGAACAGGAGCAATATACATGATTAAACTCACCAAAACCGGCGTTTTCTATGAAAACGGCACCATTTCGGATAAGTCTTATCTGTCCGTATCCGACGCCAAGAAGAACACTATGGCGTATTCCATCCTCACTTCCCACAACACCTCGGGAAATGACGAAAAACTCAAAATCAAATTCGATGCCATGGCATCCCACGATATCACCTATGTAGGCATCATCCAGACTGCCCGTGCATCCGGTCTGACCGAATTCCCCCTGCCTTATGTCCTCACCAACTGCCACAACTCCCTCTGCGCAGTAGGCGGCACCATCAACGAGGATGACCACATGTTCGGTCTGTCTGCCGCACAAAAGTACGGCGGCATCTTCGTGCCCCCTCATCAGGCAGTGATTCACTCCTATATGCGTGAATCCTTCGCAGGCTGCGGCAAGATGCTCCTGGGCTCCGACTCCCACACCCGTTACGGTGCCATCGGTACCATGGCCATCGGTGAAGGCGGTCCCGAGCTGGTAAAGCAGCTGCTGGGCAGAACCTATGACATCGCTTATCCCGAAGTCATTGCTGTCAAGCTCAGCGGCAAGCCCCGCATCGGCGTAGGTCCTCAGGACGTTGCCATCGCCCTCATCGGCGCAGTATTCGCATCGGGCTTCGTGAAGAACAAGGTGCTGGAATTCATCGGCGAAGGCGTACACAACCTCCCCATGGAATTCAGAAACGGCATTGACGTTATGACCACCGAGACCACCTGTCTCTCCTCCATCTGGGAAACCGACGAGCAGACCGAGGCATATCTGGCGCTCCACGGCAGAGTTGCCGACTACAAGAAGCTCACCCCTGCATCTCCCGCTTACTACGACGGCATGGTTGAGATCGATCTCGACAAGGTTGAGCCCATGATCGCTCTCCCCTTCCACCCCTCCAACGCTTACACCATCAAGGAGTTCCTGAAGAACGCTCCCGAACTGCTGGCAAAGTGCGAGGCAGACGCGGTAAATCAGCTGGGCATCCCCGAAGGCAGACTGAATCTTCAGTCCAAATTCGTAGACGGCAAGTTCTACGTGGATCAGGGTGTCATCGCAGGCTGTGCAGGCGGTACTTACGACAACCTCATCGCTGCCGCTGACATTCTCCGCGGCGCATCCACCGGTGCAGGCAGATTCTCTCTGTCGGTATATCCTGCATCTCAGCCGGTTATGCTGGAGCTGATCCGTGCAGGCGCGGCGGCAGATCTCATCTCCGCAGGCGCAACCCTCCGCTCTGCATTCTGCGGACCTTGCTTCGGCGCAGGCGACGTACCTGCCAACGGCGGTCTGTCCATCCGTCACTCCACCCGTAACTTCCCCAACCGTGAAGGCTCCAAGCCCGGCGACAATCAGATCGCGGCAGTTGCCCTCATGGACTCCCGTTCCATCGCCGCTACTGCGGCAAACGGCGGTGTGCTGACTCCTGCCACCGACATTGAGGTTTCCTACACCACTCCTTGCTACCACTTCGACAAGACCGTTTACGACAACCGCGTTTACAACGGCTACGGCAAGGCAAAGCCCGAAACCGAACTGGTCTTCGGTCCCAACATTGCTGACTGGCCCAAGATGAACGCACCTGCTGATAATCTGCTTCTCAAGGCTGTTACCATCATCAACGACCCCGTTACCACCACCGACGAGCTGATCCCCTCCGGCGACACCTCCTCCTACCGTTCCAACCCCGAAAAGCTGTCCTCCTTTGCGCTGTCCAGAAAGGATCCCGCATACGTAGGCAAGGCAAAGGCAGTTCGTGCGGCTGAGGCTGAGCGTCTTGCAGGCGGTCACATCGCCGATCTGGACGAGGTTTACAATGCAGTTGCCACCGTCAGCGATGCTCCTGCCGATTCCATCATGCTGGGCTCTGTTGTATGCGCTCTGAAGCCCGGTGACGGCTCTGCCCGTGAGCAGGCGGCTTCCTGCCAGCGTGTACTGGGCGGTCTTGCTAACATCGCTCGCGAATACGCTACCAAGCGTTACCGCTCTAACCTGATCAACTGGGGTATGCTCCCCCTCACCTACAAGGGCGATCTCCCCGTTGCTGTGGACGACTACATCTTCATTCCCAACATCCGCTCCATCCTCTCCTCCGATGCAGTGGAAGTCCCCGCCTACATCATCCATGACGGCATCGCTACCCCCTTCACCTTCCTGCTGGAATCCCTCCCCGCAGGCGACCGCCAGATCCTCCTGGACGGCTGTCTGATGAATTATTATCGGAATAATTAATTTATTTTGGAACCCTTTTTGAAAAAAGGGTTCCAAACCTCCCAAAAACTTTATAAAAACGCCACGAATACTCGTCGCGTGTAATTTTATATCAAAACAATTCTGCCCCGCAAGTATTTGCGGGGCTTCTCAAAAGTTTTTGGAGTTCCAAGAACCTTTTTT
>JAZRIH010000249.1:0-7105 GCA_045645175.1 Eubacteriales bacterium
AGAGAACCGCTGCTGCTGCTCTGAAGATCGCTTGCGACCTCGTTGATGAAGGCATGATCACTGAAGAAGAAGCTCTGCTCCAGATCGATCCTAAGTCTCTGGACGCTCTGCTCCATCCTCAGTTCGACGCTAAGGCTCTGAAGTCCGCTGAACCTATCGGTCAGGCTCTGGCTGCATCTCCCGGTGCTGCTTGCGGTTCCGTTGTATTCACTGCTGAAGACGCAGTTGAGCACGGCAAGAAGGGCGAAAACGTTATCCTGGTTCGTCTGGAAACCTCTCCCGAGGACATCGAAGGTATGCACTACGCTCAGGGTATCCTGACCGTTCGTGGCGGTATGACCTCTCACGCAGCAGTAGTTGCTCGTGGCATGGGTACCTGCTGCGTATCTGGCTGCGGCGCTATCAAGATGGACGAGGCTAACAAGTGCTTCACTCTGGCAGGCAAGACCTACTACGAGGGCGACGTTATCTCTCTGGACGGCTCCACCGGTAAGATCTACGGCGAAGCTATCCCCACCGTTCCCGCTTCCACCGACTCCGGCGACTTCGGCCGCATCATGGCTTGGGCTGACAAGTACCGTAAGCTGCAGGTTCGCACCAACGCAGACTCTCCCGCTGACACCAAGCAGGCTCGTCTGTTCGGCGCTGAAGGTATCGGCCTCTGCCGTACCGAGCACATGTTCTTCGATCCCGCAAGAATTTCCGCTATCCGCGAAATGATCTGCTCCGACACCGTTGAAGAACGCGAAACCGCTCTTGCTAAGCTGCTGCCCATGCAGCAGAGCGACTTCGAGGGCATGTTCGAGGCTCTCGAGGGTTACCCCATGACTGTACGTTTCCTGGATCCCCCTCTGCACGAGTTCGTTCCCACCGAGGAAAAGGACATCGAAGCACTGGCTGCTACCCAGGGCAAGACCGTTGCTGATATCAAGGCAATCATCGCTGGCCTGCATGAGTTCAACCCCATGATGGGTCACCGTGGCTGCCGTCTGGCTGTTACCTACCCCGAGATCGCTGCTATGCAGACTCGTGCGGTAATCCGTGCAGCTATCAACGTTAAGACTGCTCATCCCGATTGGAACTTGGTTCCCGAAATCATGATTCCTCTGGTAGGCGAAATCAAGGAGCTGAAGTTCGTTAAGAACGTAGTTGTTGCTACCGCTAACGAAGAAATCGCAGCTGCTGGTTCCGATCTGACCTACAAGGTTGGTACCATGATCGAAATTCCTCGTGCAGCTCTGACTGCTGATGAAATCGCTAAGGAAGCAGAGTTCTTCTCCTTCGGTACTAACGACCTGACTCAGATGACCTTCGGCTTCTCTCGTGACGACGCTGGTAAGTTCCTGGATGCATACTATGCAAACAAGATCTACGAAAACGATCCTTTCGCAAGACTGGACCAGACCGGCGTAGGCAAGCTGGTTGAAATGGCTTCTACTCTGGGCCGTTCCACCCGCCCCGACATCAAGCTGGGTATCTGCGGCGAGCACGGCGGCGATCCTTCCTCCGTTGAGTTCTGCCACAAGGTTGGCCTGACCTATGTGTCTTGCTCTCCCTTCCGTGTTCCGATCGCTCGTCTGGCTGCTGCTCAGGCTGCTATCAAGAACAAGTAATTGTTGCTTAAATTTTGTGAAAAGGCAAACTGCTTGATCACAGTAGAGGCAACCTAAATTAGAAAACTGACCTTGCAAGAGAAATTTTGCAAGGTCTTTTTTTGCGCCTGAATCCTTGCAAAATGGCGTCGAAATAGGGATTTCAGGGATAATTTATCCAAAAATAGCGATTTTTCGACGTTAGTGTGGAAAATCGCTATTTTTTAAACTTCTCTGCCCTTGAGATTATGAATGAGCGTTCACTTGTACGTACAATTTATAAAATAAAACTTATCCCCACCGAGTAATCGGTGGGATTTTTGTTGCATTTAATTAAAGTTTAATGTATAATGAACATATCTAATAGAGCGGAGGATATTTTATGGTAGATGTAAATTTATCAGACCAAATATTTAATGAGGGGAACTTCGAATCGTTTTGCAAAAAATACAGTCTGTTTTTTCCAAAATCGTATATTGACTTTTTAAGAAAATATAACGATTCCGAACTGGAGAGTAATATTATTGCGGGTACAGAGGATTTGGGAATTTATATTAGATATTTTTACGGAACCACCAATGAAGACTTTTCTAATATCGAAGAAGTTTATCAAAGTTATTGTAATAGGATGCCTTCAAAGTGTATTCCAATTGCAGATTCGGATTTTGGAAATCAGATTTGTATGTCTTTGCAGAATGAAAACTATGGAAAAATATATTTTTGGGACCACGAAACGATGGACACCGATTATGAAGAAGAATGCAAACTAGCATTTGGAGATATGATTCTTTTAGCGGATTCTTTTGAAAGTCTTTTGGATAAAATTGTTCCTTTTAACGCAGAGATTTCAACCGAAAGAGAATCTATTTTCGATAAAATCAAGAAGATATTTATAAAATAATTTTCCTCTTTCGTGTACAGCGCAGTTATATTGTCAAATCACGCGAAAAACACTTTACAATCCATAATCATTGTGCTATAATAGGTGAATCACTAACGATTTGTTACAAAGGACTAACAACCACCCATGAAACTTCAATCTTTTCGCAAAGGCATTGTAGACGGTATCCCCATTTGTCTGGGATATCTCTCCGTTTCCTTTGCATTCGGTATATTCGCGGTAGAAAGCGGGCTCAGTATCCTTGAATCGCTTCTCCTCTCCATGTGCTGCGTTACCTCCGCAGGTCAGCTTGCCGCTGTCCCCATCATTGCAGGGCTTGGCAGTATGATCGAGCTTGCCATTTCGCAATTGGTCATCAATATGCGCTATGCGCTGATGTCAGTTTCCCTTTCCCAAAAACTAGACAAGAACATTACCCTTACCGATCGGTTTGCCATTGCGTTTATCAATACCGATGAGGTGTTTGCTGTTGCATCAGGACAAAAGGGACTGGTCAATAAATGGTACATGTATGGTCTGATTCTCACCCCTTGGCTGGGTTGGTCCAGCGGCACACTGATCGGTGCGGTAGCGGGCAACGTACTCCCCGAAATCGTCACCACTTCCTTGGGCGTGGCGATTTACGGAATGTTCATTGCCATCGTGATTCCCGAAACGAAAAAAAGCCGTCCCACGGCGATTTGCGCGGGACTGGCCGTTATATTGAGTTGCGTTTTCTACTATCTGCCTGTTTTGAAGGAAATCCCCTCGGGATTTACCATCATCGTTTGCGCAGTAGTTGCAAGCGCAGTTATGGCGATTGCCGCTCCCATTGCTACGGAGGTGGAAAACGATGCTTGATCTGAACTTCCTTCCCTACTTACTGGTCACCGCCGGCGTGACCTATTTGGTAAGAGCCGTTCCGCTGGTATTGGTGAAGAAGAAGATTCAAAATCGATTCATTCTGTCTTTTCTCCACTACATTCCCTATGCTGTACTCAGTGTCATGACGATCCCCGCCATTTTCTACTCCACGGGTGAGCCGATTTCCGCCATCGCCGGCTTTGCGGTGGCAATGGTGCTTGCCTATCGAGAAAAAAGTCTTTTGCAGGTTGCCGCCGCCGCTTGCGGAGCGGTGCTCTTGGTTCAGCTTTGTCTGATGGCGATTTAATAAAAAACAAGCTCGATGAGAAATCATCGGGCTTGTTTTGATGTAGGCGGTTCAATTCACAATATTCTTCTCTGCTTCGTCCAGACATGCGCCGATCAGTCCAATACTGCAACCCAAGGTTGGATTCAAACCGTTGGGGAAAGCTGTGATAAACTCCACAGTATCGATTACTGCGACTAACGCACCTGCAATCAAGAAGAAGTAAATAAAACAATTCAAAACTTTCACGGATGCCTTATATCGAATGATCTTAAATAATAATAGCAAAAATCCATACGGCAAAATTAAAAACAGCACCATGGCAAGAGTTTTATTTTCTCCATGTCCAAAAATTAAAGAAAGTATCCAAAACAACAAAAAGATTGCAGATATGATAGATATAATAAGTTTTTTCTTTTGAATGAGTTGAATCAGCATTTTTAATCTCCTTATTATTACAATATTCGCCACTTCATAGATTCAGCGATAGCATACGATCCTTGTTTTATATTGTAGAATACTGAGCAGAAACGATATATCCGTCATGCAAAGAATTAGTTTTATCAAGGAAGTATTCAACATCTTGGGGGGCTTTATTTCATAAAATTGCATCTGCCTAGCGCATTTCCGGTTTCATTATAGCATGTAATCGGCAAAGTGTCAAGGAAGAATAGCATAGAAAAAAGCACATCTGCTTGGCAGATGTGCTTTTGGTGGAGACAGATGGAATCGAACCATCGACCTCATGCATGTCAAGCATGCACTCTAACCAGCTGAGCTATGCCTCCATTGCCACATTATTATACAACAAAGTAATCTAAAATGCAATATGGCAATGTTGACAAATTTGCATTCTGTCATTTGGAATTAGTTGTGTCAATCAACCAACTTTGCGAGGAGATAAACGCTTCCACATTCTGCGGAAAAGCTCCATTGGAATGATCAACATTGACAGCATGAAAACCAGCATTAATTCCTTCCATGTCAGAGGCGCGGCACGGAACAAACTACCTCCAAAATAGATCATACACAATTGAATCATCGTAACCAAAATCATAATTATGATAAAAGCTTTGTTCTCTTTCAAATGAGCTGATAAATTAAGACGTGGCGTTCTGGCAACAAAGCAATTGGCAATGCCTAAGAAAATGAATAATCCAAAAAATGCACTGAGGAAAAGAATGGGGCTTTGATCAAAGGCAAAGAATTTACGAATGGTTGGTAAACGAAGGAAAAGCACACAGATAGAAAGGGTTAATGAACCACAAAATCCGATCTGTATTGCCATCTCTCGTGACAGCAGCGGTTCATTTCGGCGCTTGGGCTTCTCTCGCATCAATTCGGAGGTGGGAGGCTCTCCTGCAAATGCAAGTGCGCCCAGGGTATCCATAATTATATTGATCCACAGCATTTGCACTACCGTAACGGGTGTATCAATACCAATAAAGGGACCGATCAGAGAAATTCCAACCGCTGAAAAGTTCATCGTCAGCTGAAAGAGGATGAATTTGCGGATACTGGAAAAAATCGTCCGTCCGAAGAGTACTGCTTTGACAATATATTTGATACTATCGCCAAACAGAACAATGTCCCCCGCTTCTTTAGCGATTTCGGTTCCGCTTCCCATAGCAAAGCCCACATCTGCGATTTTGAGCGCAGGGGCATCGTTGACTCCATCTCCCGTCATACCTGATACCAAGTCTATCGATTGGGCAATGCGAATGAGACGAGATTTATCAGAAGGAAGTGCACGGGCTACCACTGCCAAGGTTGGTAGAACAACTCTAATTTCGTTGTCGGACATTGCACTCAGGTCTGCTCCACTAAGTACACGTTCTCTTCCCTGTCCGAGCAGACCACATTCGCCGGCAATAGCTGTGGCAGTTTCAATAGAATCACCTGTCACCATAACTACTTGAATACCTGCTTGCTGTAAATCTTTCAGGGCACCTTTAGCATCGCCTCTGATCGGATCACGGATCACTGCAAGTCCCACAAAACATAGACTACCCAACTGTTCACCTACGGGATACTGCTTCGACGTTGCCATTGCAATGAGTCTGCATCCCTTTTGAGCCAATCGATTGGCTGCAGCTTCCACTGCCTTCCGATAAAATGGGATCTGCCTTCCCTCCACGTCGATTGCACTTGTACAGAACGGATATAGCTTTTCGGGCGCACCTTTTAAAAAGATCATTCCATCCCTAGTTTCCGCAATAGAATATTTGAGCACACTATCAAATGGAATCTTTCGCCGAATGGGAATGGAAGAACGACAAGTAATCTGAAATGCTTTCGCAAATGCCCGATCAGCTGAATTAGCAGCGGAGAATTGCTGATCTGCCATTTGCCATTGACCTGTGTGGGTTGCAATCTCACGGGCCGATTCCCATAGAGGTTTTCCCTTCAGCGCAGAAAGTTCATGTACCTCCCCTGACCCGTCTAAGATAGAAATCACCGTTTGCTTGCCCGTAGTGAGTGTTCCCGTTTTATCTGTAAATAGGATATTCAGACTGCCTGCAGTTTCAATGCCTACCAACTTACGTACCAAAATTCCATCTTTCAGCATTCTGCGCATATTGGAAGATAGCACCACAGTAATCATCATCGGAAGCCCTTCGGGGACCGCAACTACGATCAGGGTGATCGCCAAGGTGAGACAATGAATCAAGCATTGGGATTGCCATCGCCAACTGGTAAACTTAGCAGCAATCAAAATCGGTTCCCAGCCGCTTTCGATAAGAAGTGAGTGAAAATAATATGACAGCGCCACCACCAATGCTGCAATATATCCAATTTTACTGATCGTATCGGCAAGATGAGACAGACGAAGTTTCAGCGGACTTTCCCGTTTTTCGCTTTGTAATTCCTTTGCCAGCGCACCGTAAACCGTCTGTCCGCCTACTGCTTCTACTTGCATGATTCCTTCCCCTGAGGTTATAGATACTCCCCGAAGCAAACAGGACGGACTGTTCGGATCTTTGACTTTTTGATTTCCCGGCATAGGATATTTTTTTGCATCACGGCTTTCACCATTAAGCATCGATTGATCGGCACTAAGAGCGCCCTCAATCAGAATTCCATCAGCTGGCACCATTTCTCCCATAGAGAGGATTACTAAATCCCCAACAACAATTTCCTCTATGGGAATCTTGGTAATCTCCCCGCTGCGAATGACTCGCACCAGCGTTTCCTCTGCTTGCTGTTGGAGCTTATCAAATGCTTTTTCGCTGGAATACTCGGACAAAGTAGTCACTACAGTTGCGATGGCGATTGCAAGGACGATTCCGATCGTTTCAAACCAGTCGAAACTGCCCAGCATAAAGATCAAATTAATTCCCAAGGCGATCAATAATATTCGAATGATGGGATCTCCTAAATTTCCAATCAGACGAAAGAAAAATGACGGCGTCTTCTGCTTTTCCAAATGATTGAGTCCGTATTTTTGTGCTGATTCTTTTACCTCTGACAAGGAAAGTCCTG
>JAZRIH010000250.1:0-8278 GCA_045645175.1 Eubacteriales bacterium
GCAGAGGAGCTGATGGAGTGTCTTTTGCACAGCAAAGCGGAGCTGGCGGTGATCCCCTTGGCAGATCATCTCTATTTAGGGGACGAGGCGAGGATCAACACCCCCTCCACCGTAGGGAGCAACTGGGTCTGGCGCGTGAAGAAAGAGGATCTTACGCCCCACTTGGCAGAGCGGATCAGACTACTCACCGAGGAATCGGGCAGAGGATAAAACGAAGTAAGCAGAGGAAAAAAGATGAAAAGCTTTGAATATACCGTGAAGGATGCGCTGGGGATTCACGCCCGTCCTGCGGGACTGTTGGTGAAACTGGCGAAATCCTTGGACAGCGAGATCACTCTGTCCAAGGGGGAGAAATCGGCAAATGCCACCCGATTGATGGCGCTGATGAATTTAGGCGTGAGTCAAGGGGATGTGATCCGCCTCACCGTCCAAGGGGGCGACGAGGATGGTGCCGAGCGAGAGCTGCGCGCCTTTTTGGAGAATCATTTGTAATTGAGAGAAAGGAGGGAGAGCCGATGAAACGCTATCAGGGAAAGGGCGTCTTTGATGCCATTGCTATGGGAAAGGCGAAGGTCTTTCGCTGCTTTTCCCCAATCGATGAAGAGCGAGTCAGTCAGGGGGCAGACCGTGAGCTGGCTCGGCTGGATCGGGCGACCCATCAGCTTTGTCTGAAACTGGATGAATTATACAAGGAAACGCTCTCCCGTACCGGTCAGGAGAGCGCAGAGATCTTTGAAATTCACAAAATGATGGTAGAGGACGAGGATTTCGGGGAAGCCATCCGAGAAGGCATCGTCCAAGGGGGACTGGATGCCATCTCTGCCATCGAAAAGGCAGGCGAACTCTTTGCAGGTCGCTTTGCGGCGATGGACGGGGAATATATGCAAGCCAGAGCCGCCGATGTGATGCAGATCGTCCGCGGGCTCACCGATTGCCTTGTGGGGGGGAGCGCGGAGGGGGCGTTTGTCCCTCCTACCCTACAAGAGGATGTGATCCTCTGCGCCGACGATCTCTCCCCTGCCGAGACGGTACTGCTGGATCGAACGCATCTTCTTGCCATGGTCACCGCCCACGGGTCGGTGTGGTCCCATACGGCGATTTTGGCGGGGAGCATGGGCATTCCTGCCATCGTGGGAGTGGGCGAGGAGTTTTTGCAGAGGGTTCGGGATGGCGAGCTTCTCATTGCCGACGGTGAAAGCGGTGAGGTGATCCTTTCCCCCGACCATGAGGCGATGGAGCGAGCGAACATAAAATTGCAGGCGCAGACCATGCGCAATGCCGATTGGAATCGGCTGAACGATTTGGACAGCGTCACTTTGGACGGCAGGACGGTGCATCTCTATGCCAACATCGGCGGACTCGGTGAGCTGGATGCCCTTCACCGAGTAAATGCGGACGGCATCGGGCTGTTTCGGAGTGAGTTTCTCTATTTGGAAAAAGATCGTTGCCCCACAGAGGAGGAACAATCTGCCGTCTATCGGCAAGTGCTGGAGCAGATGGATGGCAAACGGGTGATCATCCGCACCCTGGACATCGGTGCAGACAAGCAGGCGAGTTATATCAATCTGCCGGCGGAGGAGAATCCTGCCATGGGATTGCGCGCCATCCGTCTGTGTCTTTGTCGGCGTGAGCTGTTTAAGACTCAACTGCGTGCCCTTTATCGGGCGTCTGCCCACGGCAATTTGTCCATCTTGTTTCCCATGATCACCAACGTGTGGGAATTGCAGGAGGCAATTGCCCTTTGCGAGGAAGTGAAAGAGGAGCTTGCACGTGAGGGAATTGCGATGGCAGAGGATGTGCCCTTGGGGGTGATGATCGAAACCCCAGCGGCGGCACTGATCAGCCACCGTCTGGCGGAATTGTGCGACTTTTTCAGTATCGGCACCAACGATCTTACCCAATACACCTTGGCGTGCGATCGGCAGAATCAGAGCATCGCCCGTTTTTGCGATCCCCATCACGAGGCGGTTCTGCGATTGATCGCCATGACCGTGGAAAACGCCCATGCCCACGGTACATGGGTGGGCATTTGCGGCGAGCTTGCCGCCGATCTCACCCTCACCGAAACCTTCCTTCGCATGGGTGTGGACGAGCTGTCGGTATCGCCTGCCTACCTGCCGCGGTTGAAGGAAAAGGTGCGAGGGATCGATCTGAGGCAATAAAAAGAGCGGACACGTCTGTGTCCGCTCTTTGCGCTTCCTAATATTTTATTCTGTCCGCTTGCGCCGTCCTGTTTTATCCAAGAACAGGGCGGATGCCAGTACGTGGTCGGTCTGCATCAGATCGTATCCCTGATCTGCAATCCAGCCCCAGCTTCCTTCGGGATCGCCCAAGATGGCGCGATCGTCGCTGTGACCTGCGGAAAGAACCTTTCGATAATTGAACACGATGGCATTGCACCAGACCAGTAATCCTTCCCGATGTTGACGGTCAATGAATTCGGGGGATGCCAGCGGGGAGTTGTCTTCGGTGAAGAGAACCTCGGTGCCCACGTAATTGATCTTGCGGGAGCGTGCAAGAGCGATCTCGTCTTCGCTGCCTACAATGGCCATGTAGGGAATGTCCGAGCAAAATTCTTCCACAATGTCCAAATATTGGGGACGAACAGAGGTTTTGGCTAAGATCTGATCGGTCATGTTGTGGCGGCGGATGGCGTCCGAAATTTCTTTGGGCTTTCGCCAGAACTTGTCGATGTTAATGTAGCATCTGCCCTTGAACTGCTCCAGAATTTCGTCAAAGGTGTTGATGCCAAACTGAGTGGGCACGTCGTCGATGTTGAGATAACGCAGCTGTTTTACGAAATCCCAGTTGCAACGGGACAGGCTTTCGCCAAAGCCCAGCAGCGCACGCTCCATGCCGGGGTGGAAGATGATCAGCTTGCCGTCGGCGGTATAATCCAGATCGATCTCGATCATATCGGCACCTTGTGCAAGTGCGTTTTCATAAGCCGCGATGGTATTGCAGGGGATATTACCGCCCCATGCACCTCTGTGCGCCACCAAAAGCAATTTTTCCTTTGCGGAAGACCGAAGATCCATAGATAACACCTCGTTTTCAATTTTTATAGGGTTCTGCTCTGATTATACTACAGCCGCGGGATATTGTCAACAGCGTCCTTGGGGGTAAATGACCGAAGGTGCGCTGTCGTCTGTCTTTTGGTAAGCCAGCCGCTCGTCGCCGTTTTCCAGATAAATGATTCCGCAATAGTGGAATCCGCGTTTTTCCAGCGCGCGTTGCATGGGCAGATTGTTTTTGTGGGTGTCGATCCGCAGATTAGGACGGATCGCGAAACAGTATTGGATGCAAAAATCTATGATTCCCCGTCCCTGCTCGGCCACTGCGATGCGATGAATGACGCCGTAAGGCGCATCCGTGCGCCACGCGCCGTTATAAATGTTTGCATAAGTGGGATCGGGGTCCAGAGAGAACATAAAAACGGCAAGGATTTTGCCGTCCTCCTCTGCAACGTAGCCGATACCGCGCTCCATATCCTGTCTGGCTGTGTCTATGTTGGGGCTGCCGTTATTCCATTGAGTGGGATTTCCGCTTTTGCGCATAAAGCGTTTCGCGTTTTCGTAAATCTCGCCGATAGCAGCAAGATCGGATTCTGCGGTTTTTCTGATTAACATGAGAGCCTCTCTCCATCCGGTTGGGATTTAATATGAGTTGATTATACAACAAATGAGAGGAGTTGTCAACGGGGAGTGCTTTTTTTGAAAAATAATGCAGGCTGATGCAACAAAACGGGGGATTTTGGGGATTTATTGGATAAGAGGATAATAAAAACTCCACGAACTGTTTGGTTCGTGGAGTTTTTGGCGGAGGGAGTGGGATTCGAACCCACGCGGGGTTGCCCCCAAACGGTTTTCAAGACTTTTCACGCCATCGGAATATACCGCCAAATATAGGATTTTACAGGACTTTAGGAGATGCCGATTTTTCGCTTGTGGAGCGGAGAATCGGTGTTTTACGTTGCGCGATTTGCGGTTTCCCGCTCGCTATGCGAAGAATCGTTTCTAACGTTTTTTCTAACAAAATATTAGAAAAAACGTTAGAGGATTTCGATGACCTATGGGGTGTGGCTATACGGGTTGTGGGGGTCTTTTATCATTGAGGTAGACTTCGCTTGTGCCGTTTGTGAGCGATTTTGGGGTGCATTGGATCACTTTTTCGATGACATGGGCAACAGAATCTGAACTCCAAACATACCGTCCTCTTCGAAGTAATGAACCAACCCATTGTACTTCTTGGCGATCTCGGCGACGATTTGATGACCGAATCCGTGACGGGACGTGGAAGATTTAGTAGAATTCAGCTCGGGATTAGTAGCAAGTACCGACTCCTCAATGTTATTTTTGCAAATGATAATGCGGTTGTCGTGCTGACAGCTGAACATCAGCTCGATGCGCTTGTCCTTGATCTTTTCTTCGGCTTCCACGGCATTGTCCAGAATATTGCCAATCAAAGACGCAAGATCTGTATCCTTGATGTCTGAAAGATTGCCAACTGATCCGGTGATGATAATTTGTGTTTTCTCCAGGGGAGACAGTTTGGAATCAATGAGATAGTCGATAACCGTATTGCCCGAGCGAGAGAATTTGCCCGTCTTCTGCAATGCAGTCATATATTGATCCAAATATTCTTTGCACTCGGCGGTATTGCCTTCGTCAATCATGCCGGAAAGAGCGATCATGTGATGCTTTACATCGTGGCGAATTTTTTCGGCAGTATTCCAAAGGCTAATTGCTTCTTCGTATTTTCTTTCTTCAAATTTGGTCTTTTCGCTAAGTAGTTTTAGCTCGTAATTTCGTTTTTGCAATTTTGAAATTTGGCTAAGGAGAATGTAGAGGAAGAGATTTAGCGAGAGAAAAATGAGGGCGATAGATAGTAAATGAGATCGTATTGGTTCAGAATTAACCGTATGCGCAATTGAGATGCTCAAACTCAATCCAACAATAGTTATAATAGAGAATATAAATGTTAATATACCATTTGCTATATTTCCCTGTCCGTCTCGATTGAAAAAACGAAGTATAAGTTGAAGAACTGCCAGCATCATGGTTTTATGCATGATTGCATAGATCCATCGTCCAATGCTGTCTGCGCCGTATAACAAGGAATTAAAATCATTGAATATAAGCGACAAGAAATAATAGATTGCTGAACTAAGAGCAATGAGTGTTACTTTTAAGATGCAGGTGGAACTGAGCGCTCTAAAATAGTGCTTTTTACAAATCAGAAGAGCATACGAGAGTGATAGGAAAAATTGAACCAAAGAGCCCAGTAAACTGAACTGTTTTAAATAAGTGTCTGCGAAAATTTGGAAGGCGAACGGCAATATAATAGCAGGTAGAATATAATAATTCTTACGCCATGAAGCATAATTAAAATTTGTTAGAAAGTATACAGCGAGAATACTATCTATTAATGAAAGGCTTAATTCAAAAATCGTTCCAATCATGCCATAATCACCCTCTTTCGAGAAAATTCCATGTAAGTTTCGTTGAATCCTTTCCATTTGCGCAGGCTAACGCTAAATGAGCTTCCATCTGTGAGCTCAATTATATGGTTAGCACTTACAGATCGAATGTTTGCCATATTTACGAGAAATGCTGTGTGTATGCGATAAAAATTGTGTTGTTGCAATGCTTCTTCGATAGATGCCAACGTTCCGCGGCAACGGAAAACCTTTCTCTCAGCAGTATGGATTTCAAAATAATTCTTTACGCTTTCGATATAAACAATGTCTTCAATACGAATATTGATGTCGCCATCTACGGTAGAGAAGATCATGGTTTCATTGCTTTTCAAGTATTTATCCAATACTTTTTGAACAGTGCGATTCAGTTCGCTACTTAAATGCTCCTTTCGAAGAAAACAGAAAGGATTGTACTGAAAAGAATCGTACACATAATTGTCATATGCGGAGACAAATACGATGATCGTAGAGGGCGATTTCTTTTGCAGGATTTTAGCAAGCTCAAATCCGTTTTTCTCAGGCATATCAATATCCAAAAACAGAACGTGAATCGGATTTTGTTCTACATAGTTCAATACTTGTTTTGCGGAGAGAAATGTACGTACATGACATTCGATTTCATCGGGGAGACTGACAAACAGTTTTCGTAGATGACGGGTCATTAATCCGGCAAATACAGTATCATCATCACAAACTGCAAAAACAATCATGGTGTTACCTCGCAATTTTTATAGTGTAATTATATCATTTATAGATAATAATGTCAAGTCGATGCAACACAGACAAGCAATTTATCCGTGTTCGAACAATTTGCTTGTCTGTGTTTTGCTTACTTCAGAAGTTTTTTCAGGGAAGCAGGTTCTTTGGGCTGAAAAATACCCCATTCAGAAGCGGCACCTGCGGCGGACTTGGCTGCCTTGAGAGCAGTATCAGCTACCAGCTTAGCAATCTTTTTCATGCGTGTGTTCTCCTTTCATTAACATTGGTATTATCATTAACACTACAACAAAGCCAAGCGTATAGAAAATGGCACTGCTGAGCTTTTGATTCCATAGATAAATAGATGATCCACTGAGCGAAAGCAGTATAAACATCAATACGGAAATGTATTTGTTTCGCTTTTTTATATCAGGCGTTAACGGTTTATAAATATTTTCAATTGGACCATACCGTAGTATTATGTACAGACCCAGGATAAGTAGCGGAATATATGCGAAAAGCGGGACGATCAGGTATGTGCATAGTAAATTAACAGCTATGTAAATACTGATTGTAGTCAGTTTGCATTGTAAATAAGTCGGTGCATGATAGCCACCGGTGAAACGGCGCAATGCAATGAATATAATCAAAAAGATGATGGCGATGTCAAGAGCATTTAGTAAGACACCAGTTAATAAGATGACCACGGTACTGAAAAGAAACGAAAGAATCAATTCCAGACCATATACATATACGTCAAAATATTCGTTTTCAATGGCTTTCTGTCGAAGCAGGCTGCGACAAATTAATATAGCTAATTTACTTTCCAATGTACTCACTTCCTTGTTGAGTACATTATAGCATATATTTTCTAAATTCACGGAAAGTGGGACAGAATATAGGAAAATGGGATAACTGCAAGATCGTTGTGGATTGTGACAAATAACTTACCTGCTTTTGTAGCAAAAATGACTATCGGGGAAGTGTTTCCAGCATGATTGATTAATGCAATCATTGACGCCATACTAATGCAGAAAAGACAAACCATGGCAGTTTGAAATTCTGCCATGGTTTGTCTTTTGAACAGTATTGTTTGATTCATTATTTGCGATGTTCTCAACTTCCACTCTCTCCAAACACCCAAAGATAGTAATCTTCGAGTGTCGGCGCGACCGTCTTGGAGTCCCCTTCAGGAGCAGCTTCGGACAGCACGCGGAGGGTTACTCCTGTATCGTTCTGTGCGATGTTGATGACACGATAGGTCTGTTGAAGCTTGGCAACTTCCTCGCTCTTGCAAGTGATTTCCCATACTTTTCCGTCGATCTTTGCGGTAAGTTCGTGAGCGGGAGCGAGGTCGGTGATCTGTCCCTTTTTCAGGAAGATGACTTCCTTGGCAATGTACTCCACGTCGCTGACCACGTGGGTAGCGATCAGCACGATCTTTTGGAGAGCGATCTTGGCGATGTAGTTGCGGATGGCGATACGTTGCTTGGGGTCAAGACCTGCGGTGGGCTCGTCGAGGATGAGGATCTCGGGATCGCCGAGGACAGCTTGGGCGAGTGCAAGTCGTTGCTTCATACCACCAGAGAGAGCCGAGATTTTACGATTAGGCACATCGGAAAGCTCCACTGCTTCGAGGACTTCGGCGATCTGCCGTGCGGCTTCATCTTTTTTGAGACCTTTAAGAGTTGCCATGTACCAGAGAAACTTCTCCACGGTAAAGTTGGGGTACATTCCGGGGTATTGGGGCATGAAGCCCAGCTTTTCACGGAATTTCACGCCCATTTTGAGGGTATTCTCGCCGTCATAGGTAATCTCACCGCTGTCTGCTTTGAGATTATCGGTCAGGATGTTGATCAAAGTCGATTTACCCGAACCGTTGGGCCCCATGAGTGCGTAAATGCCGGGGGTGAGAGTCGCGGTGAAATGGTCGAGTGCGTGATTTTTACCGTAAGATTTATCTACTTTTTCGAAATGTAAAGTCATAGTCGTTTCTCCTGTTATTTACAGAACTTGCGGTAGGACAAAGCCCCCAGCACAGCGGTCAATGCCGTCCATACACCGATGAAGATGCCAAGGAACCACCATCCGCCCAGCCCG
>JAZRIH010000251.1:0-5222 GCA_045645175.1 Eubacteriales bacterium
TAACTGATCAGCGAGGTATTGACGGCTGATCGATGGTTTCCCTTCTCTTCCGCCGCTGCACGGATCAATGCAGTGATCGCCGCACGGGGACGCTTCTCCATCATTTGCAGACCGCGGCTGACGATGAAGCGGTTTTCTCCCACAAGGGGCATGACGTCCGCCACCGTACCCATTGCCGCAAGATCGATGTATCGGCTGCACACCGCGCGCAGAACCTGATTCCGATCCTCGCCGGGATGGCGATAAAGCTCTACTGCGCAGACTGTCTTAAAGGCAACGCCTACTCCCGCCAGTCCGTCAAAGGGATACTGACTGTCGGAACGACGGGGATTGACCACCGCCAAGGCATAGGGGAGGGTTTCTCGGCACTCATGATGGTCGGTGATCACCAGATCGATGCCCAGATCCTTGCAAATCTCGGCTTCCTCGATGGCGGTCACGCCGTTGTCTACGGTGATGATCAGATCCACCGATTTTTCTTTTAACCCTCTCAGCGCCGCCTCGGACATCCCGTACCCTTCCCCTTCTCTATCGGGGATATAGGCGATGGGATCCAGCCCCATGGAGCGCAGCCAAAGCATCATAATAGAGGTAGAGGTAACACCGTCTACATCGTAGTCGCCATAAATGGCGATCTTCTCCTGCCGATCAATGGCAAGAGAGATCCGCTCTGCCGCCTTTTCCATATCGGGGAGCAGAAAGGGATCGTGAAAATGGTTAGCAGAAAGGGAGAGAAATTCTCGTGCAGACTCGGGGGTATCGTATCCGCGTGCTGCCAACACTTCTGCCGTCAGAGGCAGCAGACAAAGTTCCCGTGTGAGGGTAGCGACCGCTTCTCGATCGGGCAGTTTCTTCGCTTGCCAGATTCTGTCTGTGTTCATGATTCTCTCTCCTTTCGTGTAAGATTCATCAAAATATGTACAAAACATACGCTTTTCGATGGCACAGCCAAGGAAAAGGTTTGGGAGCCTGAGGGAAGGGGAAAAACTTCGGCGTTTGAGATGGTTTTCCCCTTCCCTCGGCAGCAAGTAGACTTTATTCTACATGCAAGGGATAGTTGAATTGCGGCTCAGCAAGACCATCTTGCCATCAGGGCAAGAGCGGTGCCGATTCCGTCGATTGCCGCAGAGGTGATTCCCCCTGCGTAGCCTGCGCCTTCGCCGCAGGGATAAAGTCCCCCATGACCGGGCGCTTCCCGATTCTCTCCTCTGAGGATTCTCAGGGGCGCTGATGTACGGGTTTCCACACCGGTCAGCAGTGCATCGGGAGTGTCAAATCCCTTGATCTGTTTGCCGAAACGGACGATGCCGCTTTCCAGCAGTTCGGTCACAAAGGGAGGAAGGACAGTATGGAGATCGCACAGAGTATAGTGATCGCCGTCCCGATAGGTGGAGCGAATGCGACCGGGCTCACATCCCTTGGCGGTGCCCAGGAAATCGCCGACCGTCTGCAGGGGGGCGTTATAATTGGAGCCGCCTGCCACAAATGCTCTCTGCTCCAACTTCCGCTGAAATTCGATGGCAAGTCGGGGATCGCTATGGTAATCCTCGGGGAGCACCGATACTGCCAGGGCGCTGTTGGAGTTGAGTCCGTCACGGGCAGAATTGCTCATGCCGTTGGTGACCACGCCGCCCTCCTCGGATGTCGCCGCCATAACCGTGCCGCCGGGACACATACAGAAGCTGTACACACCCCGATCGCCCTGTCGGTAAGACAGATTGTACTCGGCAGGAGGAAGCAGATGCGCCGATTTGCCGTACATGGCTTCGTTGATATCGGCTTGGAGATGCTCGATGCGCACGCCCACCGAAAAGGCTTTGGGCTGAATGAGGTAATCTCTTTCCAAAAGCCACGCATAGGTATCTCTTGCCGAATGACCGATGGCAAGAATCAGCGCGTGGGTGGGAATCTCTCCGTCAGGGGTAACTGCCCCTACCACTTCGCCTCGCAGACCTGTGCGGATGGCGGTGAGCTGGGTACGATAGCGGATTTCTCCGCCCAGAGAGATGATCCGATTGGCGATGGCGTCCACGATGGCGGGAAGTCGGTCGCTTCCGATATGGGGACGGGCATTCACCAGAATGTCGGGGTCTGCCCCGAATTCGCACAGACGGCGGAGTACATAGCTGCACTTGGCATCGTTGATGCGGGTGATCAGCTTGCCGTCTGAAAAGGTGCCGGCACCGCCGGCACCAAATTGGATGTTGGATACAGTAGAGAGTCTTCCGCTTTTCAGAAATTCTTCTACCTGTCGGCTGCGTTCATAGACCGAGTCGCCTCGTTCCAAAACGATGGGGCGATAGCCCTCTTCTGCCAAGAGCAGGGCGGCAAACATTCCCGCGGGGCCAAATCCCACCACGACGGGACGAAGGGGCGCACCGTCTGCCCCCACAGGAGGCAGTTCGCTTCCCTTCACGGGAACAATTTCCTCTTCTTCCAGGATCACCGCGCCCAGATTCTTCATTTTCTTGGGGGGCACCTCTCCGCTGATGGTTGCCGCAACCGAGCAGACATAGCAGATCTCGTCTTTTTTGCGGGCATCGACGGAGCGTTTGGTCAAGGCAAGATGGGTTGCCTTGACGCCATTGCTCTTTAGTTTGGCTTCAGCCGCCGCCAGAGCATCGCCCTCGGGGTCGGCAAGCCCGACTTTGATATTATGTAAAAGGATGGTCACAGCAACCCTCCGTTTAGTTTAGTTTTCTTTTATTTCTGTGGAAATCACAGGAGTTTCTGCGGTCAGATCAGAGAGTTCCTCTGTTTCTCCGCTATCCGAGGGATGATCCAGCTCAGGGGTAGCAGAGCCCTGCGGCTCTGCAATTTTGATCTTATAATCGGTCAGGGCAATCTCGTAGACCGCATCACGGAAAAATTCGGTGAACACGACGGTCATTGCACTCACATCGCCCTCAGGCTTGGTAGGATCGGCATAGATGGCGATATTCTCTGCCAAAAGGGCTTGCAGCTGTGCCGCATGCTCTTCGGCGGTAGCGCGAACGGTCACCTTGACCGTTCCCACGATCTTCTCGCCTCTCCACACGTTCACCGCCTCGATGACACGGGTGGGCAGAGCGGAAACCTTGATCTTCACCTTTGCTTTGGTTACGGCATTTCCCTGTCCGTCGGTTACCGTCAGACCGTTTGCCTTCACCGCGTATTCCGATTCGCTGTCGGCAAGGAGGGTGCGTTCATCCACTTCACCCAGCAGGATATATTTTTGGGAATCCACCGCTTGAGGATCGCCGGTAATGGTCACCGTAGACGGCGATACCGACAGAATGCCGGGGGCAAATTCGCCGTGTCGGCTGTTGACAATCAAAGGTACCTTTTTGGATTTCAGCACCTCTACATGGGCTTCGATAGCGGCCTTTTCCCGAATGGTAATGCTTTCATCGGTGATGGGATTGCCATCGGCATCCAACAAATAGGGGGTTGCGGTCACGGTAAAGCTGCTCTGGGCAGAACCGATGATATCGCTGCGCAGTTCCACGCCTGCCACCTTATTCAGTGCAAGGGTGGGGCCTTCCAGGGTCAGAGTGGAGAGGCTCAGCTTCTTCTCGCCGAAGAAGCAACCGTCGCCAAGGCTCCATCCGCGGAGCTGGAGCTGATCGGCAGAGAGCTTGAGTTCACGGGTAGAGGGGCTATCCACGTTCACCAGCACCTGAGTGACGTTCTGAGATGCTACGGTAATGCCGCTGGGCAGGTCGAAGTAAATTTGCAGGGTATGCTCGCCTGCAGACTTGATCTCGCTTAGATTTACATAAGCTTTCACCTGATTGGAGGTGAGATCCCGCACCGCCTGACGGTTACCTGCAAGGGTTACGTTCAGCGTATCGATACTGATGGACTGGACGATCAGTCCCAGCTCGGCGCGCAGAGATGCATCGTTTTTGCAAACTACGGGAATCAGCTCAAAGCTGCGCTCCTCAATGGTAGCAGTGGTGCTGACCACATAAAACCACAGACCAAACGCCGCCAAAAATGCGCCGATCTTCAGCAGCAGATCAATTTTACGGCTGCGCTTCACGGCATAGTGACCGTGATTTTCCTCGGCACCTTCGTAATCAACCTCTGCAATTTGCTTGGAAGTAAAGTATGACTTGATTTTATTCCACATAATAAGGCTCTTTCTCAGGAATTCAGATTGGATTCAGCAGACTTATCGTTCTTCTTTTGCTTTTTGACCACCGTTACAACCGGAGAAAGGGCGGGAGACAGATCCTCCATCAGCTGATTGTAGAGGGTACGGTAGTCATAATCACGGCGCAGTTCACCTGCTTTTGCCATCGAAATGGTGCCGGTTTCCTCGCTGACCACAACCACCACCGCATCACTGTTCTCGCTCATACCGATAGCGGCGCGGTGACGGGTACCCAGATCACGGTTGATATCGTTACCGGTTGCCAGAGGAAGGAAGCATCCCGCCGCATACAGACGACCGTCACGAATGATCACTGCACCGTCATGGAGAGGTGCTTTGTTGAAGAAGATATTTTTCACCATACGGGGCGAAACATCGGCATTGATCACTGTGCCGCTGCGGATATATTCGCCCAGTTTGGTAGTGCGTTCAAAGACGATGAGGGCACCGGTTTTGTCCAGAGAGAGGTCACAAACCGCGGTGCAGATTCCCTCCACCATTTGGGAGAGTTGCTCTTTTTGCTTGGCAAGGTCACCGGTACCGATGATACCGCGGATACCGCCCACCTGCACACCGCCGATCTTCTCCAGCGCTGAACGAAGCTCGGGCTGGAAGAGGATGATCATGGCGATGATACCCACCTGGAACAGGTTTTGCATCAAAAAGCTGATAACCGGCAGTTCGAATGCCACGCCCACCACCTGCAGAAGCACCAAAAGGGCCATACCCAACGCAAGTTTGCCTGCGCGGCGCTCACGGATGAACTTGATGGCGTAGTAAAAAATAATCGTGGTGAGTAATATATCAATCAGGTCTCTCAGATCCATTTCGATCAAGCGATCCATATCAATCCTCCGAAAAAATCGTTAGTTCTTCACTTTATAATTATACCGCAAAACGATAACTATGTCAACTGTTCAAGAAAAAAAAGAGGGATTTTTGTAGAGAAAAAACCGCAGGAAAATCCTGCGGTTGCAGTCTGTCGAAAAACTATATCTTTTAAATTCCGCCCAGCCAAGGAATGGGGTAGGGAGCCCGAGGGAAGGGGAAAAACTTCGGCGTTTGAAATGGTTTTCCCCTTCCC
>JAZRIH010000252.1:0-2854 GCA_045645175.1 Eubacteriales bacterium
TGCCAATCCACATGGAAGCGAGATTGCTGTCTAACCGAGCTGCTGAAAACGGTGGTTCGTATGGCTATGTGGACAATCCATATCCGTGCGGATTATTTACAAAAAAAGATCTGCAAGAGATCAACTTTAAGAAGATTACCATTTTTTATGGCGGAAATGGATCTGGAAAGAGTACATTGCTGAACTTAATTGCTGAAAAATTAGAGTTGAATCGCATTGCGCCCTATAATTCAAGTGAAATGTTTACTTCCTACGCAGAAAACTGTGAGTATTCACTGGGATATGATGATGAAGGATTTAAGTATCGTATACCAAACGGCAGTAGAATTATCACGAGTGATGATATCTTTGACTATATGCTTACCGTGCGCACTAATAACAACGAAATCAGTGAGAATAAAGAAATTGCCAAGGAAGAATATGCAAATCTTAAGTTTGGTGAAACTGTGAAGTTTAACGGCATGCAGGATTATGAGGCATTACGATTACAGGTGCTCGCTCGAAAAAAGTCTGTGTCACGCAGACAGTTTATTCGTCGGACTGCAGGAAACGAAGTAAAGCTGAACAGCAACGGAGAGACTGCATTACAATATTTTGAGTTGAAGTTGAAAAATGATACTTTATATTGTCTGGATGAGCCGGAAAATAGTATGTCTCCCAAGATGCAGTTAGAGCTTGTTGAAATGTTGGAAGAAATGGCGCGCTATTGCGGATGTCAGTTTATAATTGCAACGCATTCTCCTTTTCTTTTGGCGTTAGATGGAGCAAGAATTTATGATTTGGATTCACACCCTGCCGAAATAAAAGAATGGTGGGAGCTTGAAAATACCAAGATATATTTTGATTTTTTTGAAAAGAATCGTCGTTTTTTTAAATCGTAAGGAGATCTGAAGTGGTCCGCTTCAATAGGCAGCAAGAAAGAGTTTTAAACCATGCCCTGCAAATACTTGCAGGGCATGGTTGCTGTAAGGGGGATTCTGCCGAACACCATCTGTGATGAGAGGAGAATCCCTCGGTTGTGAGAGGGCACCCTTTTTCAAGAATACACCTTGAATCGTCAAACAAACCCTCGGATCGTGTGTGTCGAATGAATCATTTCCTCTTGCTTTTGCCCCAAAACTGTGCTATAATACTCCCATATTCCATTTAAGGAGAACCAACATGACTGAAGTAGTAGCCGCCCTCATTTGGGAGGGCGATCGATTTATGATCTGTCAGCGTCCTGCCCACAAGGGATGCGGACTGCTCTGGGAGTTTGTGGGTGGTAAGGTGGAGCTAAGCGAATCCAAGGAGGATGCCCTCATCCGCGAGTGCAGGGAAGAGCTGGGCATTACCGTTCGGGTAGGCGATCCCTTTATGGAGGTTGTCCACGAGTACCCCGACATTACCGTGCATCTCACCCTTTTCCATGCTACCATCGGGGAAGGCACGCCCACTTTGCTGGAACACAACGATCTGGCTTGGATCACGCCTGCAGAAATGGACAACTATCCCTTCTGTCCTGCCGATGTGGAGATTTTGGAGCGCATCCGTGCGGTTTACGGAGCATAATATGAATCCTTATTTGAAAAATCTCACCAAGATCGAGTTTGTGATCACCGATGCCTGCACGGGCAGATGCAAGCATTGCTCACAAGGAGAGCATGGAGGCAATGGGGTGCATATTGATCCCGCTGTTGCCGCCAATATGGTGCGGAAAGTGGCGGCGGTTTATCCCATTGCCACGGTGATGACATTCGGCGGCGAGCCGCTCCTCTATCCCGATGCGGTGTGTGCCATTCACAAGGCGGCCACCGAGTTGGGCATTGCTCGCCGACAGGTGATCACCAATGGTTATTTCAACCGTGATCTCCACAAAATGACCCAGGTGGCAGATCGCCTTGCAGAGGCAGGGGTGAATGATCTGCTGTTGTCGGTAGATGCATTCCATCAGGAAACTATCCCCGTGGAGGTGGTCGCCGATTTCGCCGCGGCTCTTCTCAAAGCAGGTGTGCCTGTGCGCACGCAGCCTGCATGGTTGGTGTCGGCAGAGGATGACAATCCTTACAATGCAAAAACACGGGAGCTGCTCAAGCAGTTCGAGGCGCTGGGCATCAAGGCGAACAGCGGAAACGTGGTTTTCCCCGAGGGCAAAGCCAAGGTGCATCTTAGTGAGTACTTTACGGGGGCGATTCCCGAAAATCCTTACGTCGAGGATCCTGCTGATTTGCGTTGTCTGTCGGTAGATGCCGACGGCGGATTGCTTGGGGCAAATCTGTACGAGAAAGATGTAATGGAAATCGTAAAGGCGTATCGGGGAGAGTAGAAATATTCACCCCCCCTTTGTTGAAAAATACAACAAATCCGCAATAATTCCCCCGAAATTTCACGGAAAAATCCGCGAAAAGGTCTTGACAATTATCATGTTTTGTGGTAAACTATATCTACCTCTGCGAGGAGGGTTCTTTTTTCGTGCGGACAAAACACGAAATCACCCTGTATGCAGCCTCGCGTGAGGGAGGTAAACGAAGAAAAAGTCCGCTTTTTCTAATTTTTTAGGAGGTGCCGAATTGAGAGTCAAAGTCACTATGGTTTGCAGTGAGTGCAAGCAGAGAAACTACAACACCAAGAAGAACAAGAAGAACGATCCTGACAGACTGGAAATGAACAAGTATTGCCGTTTCTGCAGAAAGCATACTCTGCACAAGGAATCTAAGTAAGGAGGACGTTCAAATGGCAGAAGAAAAGACTACGGCTGTTAAGGCCGCTAAGCCTAAGAAGAACAAGCCTGCAAAGGCTAAGAAGGAAAAGTCCAAGAAGGCTTCCAAGTTCTTTGCTGATCTCAAGAGTGAGATGCGTAAGATCACTTGGTTCT
>JAZRIH010000253.1:0-3529 GCA_045645175.1 Eubacteriales bacterium
AACGTCTGCCTTAGGAAGAATTCCCTTTGCGGCAAGCATGGTCGCATGTGCCATACTGCCGGTGATGTCCTGACGGTACATCCGCTGATCGAAGGGAAGTGAAGTGTTAAAGTCATCAGCTACCTGATCGGTAACTCCGGCGGAACGTCCCGCCCACATTTTTTCTGCCATGAATATATTCTCCATGCGGGACGTTGTCCCGCTCCCTACCAGAAAACCTTTTGAAAAAGGTTTTCTGGACTTTCCCAAACTTTCGGGAAAGGGGAATTTTGGTTTATTTTTCAGATTTTGTAAATTAGGTCAATATCCCAAAACTGTCCTTTCACGTATTTTGGCACGCAAAAGGACTATTTTGGAGCATTCACCGCCCAAAAACTTTCCCGAAGCGGCAAGAATTTGCCGCTTTTAGAAAAGTTTTTGGAGGCTTGGAACCTTTTTTCAAAAAGGTTCCAAATTCAATTAGTTTTTCTTTTTCAGATTTGCCTGAACCTGCAGGGGCAGACCGAACAGATTGATAAAGCCGGTTGCGTCAGCCTGGTTGTAGACATTGTCTTCGTCGAAGGTAGCAACTTCTTCGCTGTACAGAGAGTAGGGAGAGGTTACGCCTGCGTTGATCAGGTTGCCCTTGTAGAGCTTCAGCTTAACTTCGCCGGTAACATTCTGCTGGGTAGAGGTAACGAATGCAGCCAGAGCCTCGCGCAGAGGAGTGAACCACAGACCGTTGTATACCAGTTCAGCGTACTTGCTTGCAACCAGTTCCTTGTAGTGCTGGGTATCGCGGTCCAAGGTAATGGTTTCCAGAACCTTGTGAGCGCGGTAAAGGATAGTTCCGCCGGGAGTTTCGTATACGCCGCGGGACTTCATACCAACCAGACGGTTTTCTACCAGATCGGTGATACCGATGCCGTTTGCGCCGCCCAGCTTGTTGAGGGTTTCGATAAGGGTAACAGCGTCCATTGCTTCGCCGTTGATAGCGGTAGGAACGCCCTTTTCAAAGGACAGGGTAACGTAGGTGGGGGTGTCGGGAGCCTGCTCGGGGGATACGCCCATTTCCAGGAAGCCGGGCTTGTTATACTGAGGCTCGTTTGCAGGATCCTCCAGATCCATGCCCTCGTGGGACAGGTGCCACAGATTCTTGTCCTTGGAGTAGTTGGTTTCGCGGTTGATCTTCAGAGGAATGTTGTGTGCCTCTGCATACTCGATCTCTTCCTCGCGGGACTTGATAGTCCATTCGCGCCAAGGAGCGATGATCGCCATATCGGGAGCGAACGCCTTGATGGTCAGCTCGAAACGAACCTGGTCGTTGCCCTTACCGGTGCAACCGTGAGCGATGGCATCTGCGCCTTCCTGCTGTGCGATCTCAACGATCTTCTGTGCGATGATGGGACGTGCGAAAGAGGTGCCCAGCAGATAGTCGCTCTCGTAGACTGCGCCTGCCTGCATGGTGGGGTAAATGAAGTTTTCGATGAATTCCTTCTTCAGATCCAGTACGTACAGCTTAGATGCGCCGGTCTTGATAGCCTTTTCTTCCAGACCGTCCAGCTCGGTACCCTGACCTACGTCAGCGGAAACAGCGATGACTTCGCAGTTGTTGTAGTTTTCTTTCAGCCACGGAATGATGATGGATGTATCCAAACCGCCGGAATAGGCGAGAACTACTTTCTTGATATCTTCTTTTTTCATGATGAACCTCCTATCCGCCTCCGATTGGATGCGGAATTTATAAAAATGTAGTGTTTATTCAAAAACTGTGTATAATTATGCATCAATATATGACTAATTGTCAAGGGCTTATAAGTAAAATGTTGAATATTAACATTTTGTTCATAAAGCATTAATGCTCCCATAAAGCCACTTTATCCTTCTATCTATTATACAATACAATTTGTGAAAATGCAATATCTTTTTTAGAAAAAAATAAAACCTATTGACGAATTTTTGAAAAAATGATATAATAAAATCAGCTGAAAGATGATTGCAAATTCATCTTTCAAATCTCGAAAAAGGAGCAATACGGTATGGATTCTATTTTGCAATGCAACCAATTGACCAAATGCTATAGCCGTGGCGTAATGGCGCTGCAAAACCTGACGTTGGAATTGCCCAAAGGCGAAATTATCGGTCTTCTTGGTCCGAACGGAAGCGGAAAAACCACGCTGATCAAGCTTGCCGCAGGACTGCTGATGCCTACTTACGGCAGTATTACGGTGGACGGAAAGCCCATCGGTGCCGAAACCAAAGCGTTGGTTTCCTATCTTCCCGAGCGTACGTACCTCTCTCCCTCTATGCGGGTAGAGGAATGTCTCAATCTCTTTTCCACCTTCTATGCAGATTTTGACCGTCAGCGGGCAATGGAGATGCTTCATCTTCTGTCGGTGCCCACGACTGCCAAGATCAAAACACTCTCCAAGGGTACTCGAGAAAAGGTGCAGCTGGTGCTGGTTATGGCACGTCGTGCGAAGCTTTATCTCTTGGATGAACCCATCGCAGGCGTTGACCCTGCGGCGAGAGATTACATTTTGGACACCATTTTGAAAAACTACAACGAAGAAAGCACTATTCTCATTTCTACCCACCTGATTAGTGACATTGAAAGCGTGTTGGATTCTTTCCTCTTTATCCGTAACGGACAGGTCATCTGTCAGGACCGCGCTTCTGCGGTGCGAGAGCAGAGAAATCAATCCCTCGACCAATTCTTCAGGGAGGTGTTCAGATGCTAAAGAAACTTATTGCCCATGATTTTAGCTGCACATGGAGATTAGCTACCCTACTGCTGATTACCTCGGGAGTGGGCGCACTCCTTGCCATGGGACTGGGATTTGTCAGCTATGGTGTAAATTTTGACAGTCTGACCGATTCCATGTATCTTTTGGTTTATTCGGGACTGAGCTTGGGCGAAGCATTCGCATCCATGTTGGCATATTTCTCTGCAGGTGCATTGATGCTCATGGTGGCTGTACACTATTACAAGAAATTCATCTCCGATGAAGCATACCTCACCTTTACTCTCCCTGCAACACCCGGTCAGCATCTGCTGTCTAAAATGATCTTTGGGTTTGTATGGAATGTGGTTGGCGCAGTAATGCTGATTATCGATGCCGTGCTCATTGAGCTTCCCTCCACGCTGTTGCTGCACGATATGTATGAAGATATGGCGGATGAGATCGTTGATAATATAGTGGACGCATCTTCTCTGGCAGCAGATCTGGCATTTCTGGGTGCGATCCTGCTTTTGGCAATCGCTTTCCTGATTGCCGAGCTTGGACTCATCTATCTCTGCCTGACTATCGGCGGTGTAATTGCCAATAAGCAAAAGGCATTTGCAGGTGTAGGCTTGTATTGGCTGACCAACGGATTCGTTAGTGGTGTTATAGTGATTGTGGGAATCATTATCTCGGCAATTATCGTATCCCCCTTTGATTTGCAAGGTTTGTGGTCGATTACGCTGATGCTTTACGTTTGGGCAGTAGTCATTGCCGCATTCGGTGTGGCATTCTACTTCATCAATCGCCATCTGCTGACTAAAAAA
>JAZRIH010000254.1:0-2893 GCA_045645175.1 Eubacteriales bacterium
GGTCTTTTTATGTGTATTATCATCTACGGGAGTCCAACGGCTCCAGTTGTGATTTTCAATTTCGGCAACAACGCCGCAATTTCTCTTACAAGTACGAGAGTGAGTATCGGTGGGAGAGCTCTCACCGTCATCCGTCCACACGCCAAAATCGTGACCGAGATTGTCAACGTCTTCCTCATAGGTTGCGCCGCAATCGCCGCAGGTGTAAACGATTTTTGCACCCTCGGTGCATGTGGGAGTGCCAACCTGTACGCCGTTATCCCAATCGTGAGGCTCGGTCTCGCTCTTGCCGCATTCGCTATCCTTGCAGGTATGGGTATGCGTTCTGCCGTTGCCGTCGTCTACCCAATCGCCAAAGTCGCAGGTATGGCCCGTCTGCTGAGAAGCGTAGAGATATACGCACGCCTGCTTGTCGTGGGTATCGTAGTAACCGCCGTTTTCATCGTCAACCCATTCGATTCCTTCGAGATCATAGTCATTGCCTACGACAAAGCTCAATTTGCCATTATAGTCGCGCAGACGCAGACATCCAAGCTGCTCCCCAAACTCAGGCGAGAAAGCATTCCAGGATTTGCTGAGTGCGATACTGCCGTCTTTGCATACATCCAGGAAGGGCAAACCACCTACGTACGTATCATTCTCCCAATCATAGGTATAATAGCTGTCTCTGTCGTTGTAGAACAGTACAGCCCAGTAATAGGTGTCACCCTCGTCTGGATACTCCTTGCCGAGCGGTCTGTCCTCGGGAATAAAAGCAGGCGAGTTGATAAAGGTGTTGGGGATAACGAATTGCATTACACACTCGTAAGTATAGCGGAAGACTTCCTCACTGTCGTTGATTTCTTCCTGACTATGAAGCTTTATCATCTCAAATTCAAGAGCGTCTTTAACCGCATCGTGAGAAATCGTGCCGTCGGGATTAAGAGTAATTTCTTTTACAGGAATTCCTACCGTTTGACCGTAGAGCATGTCGGTAAGATAGCCGTGGCAAATAGAGTCAAAATATTCAAGACGCTCTTCCTCGGTCTGGTAATCCCATAAATCATACACGCCGTTTTCGTCATAGTCGAACTCGGCAACGTCAGGAGTTCCGTTATTGTTTTCGTCAACGTTGTATATATCTGCGTAGCCATCACCGTCAAGGTCGAAAACGTAGGAATAAAGAGCGCTACTGTCGGGGGTGTAATACTTGCCCTCGTATTCAGCCACGAGAACGTACATCGTATCATCCGCAAGCGCAAGAAAATCGGTTTTATTCGTTACCTTGCTATATACGGGAACGGGGCGGTTGCAGTTTTTGCACTTCTCGCTGTCGAAATCGTGACCAAGCGCATCTATTCCAGGGAAATCGTCAAAGGCTACAGTCATATTCTTATCGGAGAAATAAGTACCACAAAGGTGGCAATACCAATATTCATGACAACCCTTTTCCATACAGGTGGGCGTATAGGCATCGCCGTGGACGTTTTGCTCGTGTCCACAAGGCGCGGCGTAGAGATATGCGTACGAGCCTACGCTTATATTATAATTATCGGGTTCGGCATTTTTCGCCTCGGTGTATTCGGCTGATTTATCGCGCAAAGCGAATACGTAGCTCGTGCCGGTATACTTCAGATCAAGCACGCCGTATACCCACTCGTCGGAATCGCCGAACCAATCCTTGTAGCTATCGTAGAAATAGCCGGTGCCGTCACCGTTTGAATGCCATATAGGACGGGTATAGCTGTAAGTATCTTCGGGTGTGTAATAACGGATGCCGCCTTCAAACCACGTAGTTCCTTCAGACTCAAAGGGAATGCTCAAGGCAAACATCATATCCCCGTCAACGTACATATAGGATCCCGAGTTCATCTGATACTGCATAGCACCAACGTTTGCGCTATCGGGAATACCGGAAAAGGTATTGTTCTGTGCATCGTAGTACTCGGTAATGTCAACGGCGTACACGGAATCAACCTCTTTATATGTGGTATAGCGCGGATTGCCAAGCGTGTAATAGCGGTCGCCGCTCTTTACAACGTAAAGAAAGGTCGTTCCGTTCTGCCCCTCCAAGTTGTCCTCGGTGAAAAGACTGTAGGTCTTTCCCTCGGTGCATACCTCAAGGGAGTCCCCGTCATAATACGCAAACACCGTCATCGGCATCATCCCGAGCACCATAATCACGCTCAGTAATAGTGCCAAAAATCTTTTTGCTTTCATTTCATTTTCTCCTTTCGAATGTGAAATTGATCACGCTGTTACTGTCGCGGTCATCGGGTTGAGCCTAACGCTCTCCAAGACCTCGATAAATTTTGGTTTACCTCTTGCCAACTTGGCTTGAAAGCCGTCAAGACCGACTCTGACCTGTCCCGGCAAACCGTGGGGCACGCCCTGCTCGTCAAACACCTCGACATAGAAGTACCAGACCACCGTATTGAGATTCGGATGCTTTTCGGGGCAGAAGAATTTGATCATTCTGCCGGGGCGCTTCATCTCAAACAGGCAATACGGTCGTTCGCTTCCTTCGGGTACTTCGAAGATCGGGAATCCGCTTTCAAAGTACATCGAAAAGCTGTCGTGGGGGTCGTTGACGAACAGATAGTCGGTAACGGTCTGTTCCTCGTTCAAAAGATATTCCAGTCCGTTTGTTCTCGGAAACTCAAAATCACCGAACAAAATTCGCTTGTCGGTCATCCTTCACCACCTCCGTTTTGCAGTTTAGAGATTTCCGGATTCTATCTTGGCTATATTTTACCGTATTAATATATACCTTCGGTACACCCCAAAGGGGTGAAAATGCGAAAAACAGGGGTGAAAAAAGGGTGAAAGCTGTTTTGGGGCGCAAAAAAAGGACGGCAGATGCACTCTGCCGCCCCAATAGACGATTATTTAATGAGTAGTGCGTAAAGCTCCT